>NZ_JBHUQX010000036.1:0-33961 GCF_042674225.1 Streptomyces sp. NPDC056948 | reverse complement strand
CCGCTGTTGCGGACCACCGTGGCCGGGGGCGTACTGGCTGAGGGGCACAGCGAGAGCGAACAGGACGGTGGGACACATGTCCGTGACAGGCCGGTCGAACGGGGAGCTGCACGAACAGGCCGCGGCCGAGGCCGCCCGGCGGTACGAGGACTCCACCGCGGAGCGTGAGCGGGTCGAGGACCGGCTGGCGGCCGGCGTGCGGTTCCCGGACACCCCGGACGCGCTCGCCGTCCGCGCCGACCGGATCCTCGAGCGGGGCGGTCTGTCCCCCAAGGCGGTCGTGGCGGACATCCACGGCGAGGCCATGGACCTGCCCGACGCCAACGAACGCATCATCGACCTGTCCAACGAGCTCCAGGCCTGGAGCTTCCTGCCGCGCGGTGTCAGGGCGGGGGCCTCGGTCGCCCGGATCACCCTGCGCCGCGACGGCCGTGAGCTTCCGCACGGCACCGGCTTTTTGGTGTCGCCGCGGCTGATGATGACCAACCACCACGTGCTGCCCGACGAGGGCTTCGCCCGCCGGTGCTTCGCCGAGTTCAACGCCCAGGTCACGGTCGACAACGTCCCCGACACCGCCGTCCGCATGGAGCTCGACCCGGGGGCCTTCTTCGCCGCGGACAGACGGCTGGACTTCGCCCTGGTCGCGGTCACGCCCGCCCCGGACGGCCGCCCGCCGGGCGAGATCTTCGGCTGGAACCGGCTCAGCGTGCAGCTCGGCAAGCTGGTGCTCGGCGAGAAGGTGAACATCATCGGTCACCCGGACGGCCGCCTCAAGGAAATCGTTCTGCGCGACAACGCGGTGCTGGTACGGCTCGACGACTTCGTCCACTACCGAACCGACACGCGCCCCGGCAACTCCGGCTCCCCCGTCTTCAACGACCAGTGGGAGGTCGTGGCCCTGCACCACAGTGGCGTGCCGAAGAAGGACGACCAGGGCCGCGTCCTGCGCACGGACGGACAGCCCTGGCGCGAGGGCGACGGCGACGACGCGATCGAGTGGGTCGCCAACGAGGGCGTCCGCATCAGCTCGGTCCTGAAGCACCTGTCCGGGCTGGACCTCGACACCGCGCGGCGTGCCCTGCTGACCGAGATGGGCCCGGACTCGGGCCTGGACCAGAGCGCGGTCGCCGCGCCCGCGCTCTCCTCGCCGCCGGTACCCGGCGTCACGACCCCGGCGGCCTCCGCCACTCCGGTCACGGAGAGCGGGACGGATGCCCGCACACCCAAGATCGGACTCCCGGCCCGGAGCACCGCCTTCGGCGGCCGCCGGCACCTGGTCTTCCTGCACGGCAGGGACCAGCAGAGCAAGAAGCCCGTCGACCTCCGCGTGACCTGGACGGCCGGCCTGAACCGCGGACTCACCCTCGCGTCACTGCCCACGGTCGCCCCTGAGGACGTGTGGTTCCCGTTCTACGGCATGAGACTGCACAGCCTCGTGAGCGGCAGGGAGAGCACGGCCGAGGTCGTCGGCCTGGACGAGGTGAGCGCCGGCGCCGCCGCCGAGGTCTTCGCCGCGCAGTCGCCCACCGGCTCCTACGAGCGGCTGCTCTACGAGGCGGCGGCCCGGGCCGGCATGCCCCAGGACGGGCCGGCGGCCACGGAGGGCTTCGGGGCGGGACTGGTCGGCGCACTGCACCGGCCGCTGAGCTGGCTCGCCGCCCGGTCGGACGTGGACGAGTGGACCATCGCCACGTTCCTGCGGGACGTCGACCTGTATCTCGGCGACAGTGCCGTGCGGCAGGCCGTACTGGACAGCGTCATGGAGACCATGCCCACGACCGGCGAGCTGGTGCTGGTCACGCACAGCCTGGGCACGGTCGTAGGCATGGACCTGCTGACCCGGCTGCCGGAGGGCCTCGACCCGGTCCTGCTCGTCACCGCGGGCAGCCCGCTCGGCCTGGACGGCGTCAACGAACGGCTTCTCGCCCACGGCCCGCACCGGCCGCCCCGGGTGCGTGACTGGGTCAACGTCTGGTGCCCCACCGACGCGGTGGCCATCGGCTGTCCCCTGGAGGACGAGCGCTGGGGCAAGCTCACCCAGCTCGCCGTCTCCAACGGCCGTGACCGCGCGCACAACATCGACGAGTACCTCGCCCACCCGGGAGCGGCCGGTGCGGTCGGCTCGGTGCTCGGCCGGACCTGACGTGCCCCGTCAGCTCCCCTGGATCACCTGTGTCACGCCGTTGATGATCTGCTGCACGGCGATCGCGGAGAGCATCATGCCCGCGAGCCGTGTCACCAGGACCACACCGCCGTCCTTGATGATCCGGATGATCACCAGCGAGTAGCGCATCACCAGCCACAGCACGACATGGATGGCGAGGATCGCCGCCCACACGGAAACCTGCGCGGCGGCGCTGTGCGCCTTCTGCACGGCGAGGATGACCGACACGATCGCCCCCGGCCCGGCCAGCAGCGGCATGCCCAGTGGCACGAGGGCGACATTGACGTCCTTGGTCTGCTTCGGCTCGTCGGTCTTCCCGGTGAGCAGATCGAGCGCGATCAGCAGAAGCAGCAGCCCACCCGCGATCATCAGCGCGGGCACGGAGACATGCAGGTAGTCGAGGATCTGGTGCCCGAGCAGCCCGAACACGGTGATCACACCACCGGCGACACAGACGGCCTGAAAGGCCATCCGCTTCTGCACCTTGCCGGGCCGGCCGGCGGTGAGCGCGAGGAAGATCGGGGTGATCCCGGGGGGATCCATGATGACGAAGAGGGTCAGGAAGAGGGAGCCGAAGACGGCGACATCGAACATGGGTGAGCCTTGCGGGGTTACAGGAAAGCGCGGCGGGCAGCATCGGGCCACAACCGCTGTGGACAGGCGTTCCGTGGGGGTCCCCCCAGGCCCTTGAGGCACTGGGGGAGGAACGGGTGGGCACAGCGGCCTACGCCGGGTGCCTTGAAACGGACCTACAAAAAACGGACCTCAGACCCCGCCGGCCCCCGGCACGGGAAACGCCCCGAAGGCCCGCCGAGTGATCTCCCCGTACACCTCGGGATCCGTCGTGTACTCCCCGAGCACACACGTCTTCCGGCTGCCGTGATAGTCACTGGACCCGGTCGCCAGGAGCCCCAGCTCCTTCGCCAGCCCCCGCAGCCGCGCCCGCGTATCCGCGTCGTGCTCCATGTGATCGACCTCGACGCCGTCCAGCCCGGCCGCGGCCATCTCGGCGATCGCGGCCTCCGGCACCGTACGCCCCCGCTTGTTCGCCGCGGGATGCGCGAACACCACGACCCCGCCCGCGCCCTTGACCAGCCGGATCGCCTCGAAGGGGTCGGTCTCGTGCTTCTCGACGAAGGCCCGGCCGCCGTCGGCCAGCCAGTCCTGGCTGAAGGCGTCGTTCACGGTCGGCACCACACCCAGCTCGACCAGCGCGCTCGCCACGTGCGGACGTCCGACGGACCCGTCACCGGCGATCCGCGCCACCTGGTCCCAGGTCACGGGCACGCCCAGCTCCTGAAGCTTGGCGATCATGCCCTGCGCCCGGGGCACCCGGTCGTCCCGGACCAGCTCGCGCTCGGCGAGCAGCGCGGGCTCCTCGGCGTCGAAGAGGTAGGCGAGCATGTGCATGCTGATGCCGTCGAGCCGGCAGGAGAGCTCGGCCCCGGTGACCAGCGTCAGCCCCTCGGGCAGCGCGGCGATCGCCTCGGCGTGCCCGCGGGTGGTGTCGTGATCGGTGAGGGCGACGACGTTCAGCCCGGCCGCTGCAGCCTTCCGCACCAGCTCGGCCGGGGTGTCCGTGCCATCGGAAGCGGTGGAGTGGGTGTGCAGATCGATACGCACGACACGAACTCCAGACACAGACGAACCGAACAGGGCTGCTCAAGGATAACCGGATTCACGAGGCCCTCTGTCATACCCGACCCCAGGAAGCGCCCCCTACACCAACGCCCCCTCCAGAGGCCCTACGGCTGAAGCAAGCGCGGCGACAACGCCCCGCACGGCACCAGCTCCACTTCCGCCCCCGCATCCCGCACATCCGCCAGCACCAGCTCGTCGTACATCAACAACCCCGACTGCTCCGGCCACACGACCGCCCACAGCCACATCCCGAGCGCCTCGCCGGCGAACACCGCGCGATCGTTCGGCGCGCCGGTCACATGCCACAGCGGCGTCGGCCGCCCCGCGGCGAGCACCTTCGCGTGAGCCGGCTTACCGACATCCATGGTCGGCCCCGGGTCCGGACCGTCGATACCCGCATACCGCGCACCGAGTCCGACGCCCAACTCCTCGGCCACCAGGATCAGCTCGCCCATCCCGCCGAGCGGCCCGGGCCCCGTACAGGCCACGGCCGTGGCGCGGCCACCCGTGCGGTCGTCCCCCGCGCAGGCCACGCCCGTGAACAGCCAGCCGACCGGCAGCGGCCAGGGCATCCACACCGGCACCTGAGTCCGGTGCACCACGACGTTGAGGGCATCGACGCTGGGCGGTATCACGGGCTGCACCGGATGGACGGTGCCGTGCACATCGCACTGCCAGGAGTCGGAGAAGAGGCCGGGAGCCCTGACCCGGCCACCACACTTCGGGCAACTGGGTTCGCCCCTCATAGGGCCCCACGGTCCTACCCGCGCCCCGCCGCGTCAAGGACGATCACCCAACCGGACGGAACCCTTCACCCCCGCACTAGATGTAGCTTGCATTAGTTAGCATGGCTAACTTAGTATGTGTATATACCAACTAACTTGTCTCGGGAAAGGGAGCAAGCAATGGACCCCTTCGACGCCGGAGCGGGCGGCCTCCTCAAGCAGCCCAAGTCCGTGTGGGCGACCGCCGGAGCGTCGGTCGTCGCCTTCATGGGCATCGGACTCGTCGACCCGATCCTGCCGTCCATCGCCTCGGGCCTGAACGCCTCGGCCAGCCAGGTCTCCCTGCTCTTCACCTCGTACTTCCTCATCACCGCGATCGCGATGCTGGTCACCGGCTTCGTCTCCAGCCGCATCGGCGGCAAGAGGACCCTGCTGCTCGGCCTCGCCCTGGTCGTGGTCTTCGCGGGACTGTCGGGCACCTCCGGATCCGTCGGCGAACTGGTCGGATTCCGGGCCGGCTGGGGCCTCGGCAACGCACTGTTCGTCTCGACGGCCCTCGCGGTCATCGTCGGAGCGGCGGCGGGCGGCAGCGCGGCGGCGATCCTGCTGTACGAGTCGGCCCTCGGCCTGGGCATGGCCTGCGGTCCGCTGTTGGGCGCCCTGCTCGGTGACGCCAGCTGGCGCTACCCGTTCTTCGGCACGGCCTTCCTGATGGCCGTCGGCTTCCTGTGCATCGCGGTGTTCCTGAGGGAGCAGCCGAAGCCGGCCCGCAAGACCTCGCTCCTGGACCCGGTCAAGGCCCTCGGCCACGGCGGCCTCGCCTCCGCGGCGATCTCGGCGTTCTTCTACAACTACACGTTCTTCACCGTGCTGGCCTTCACCCCGTTCGTGCTGAACATGAGCCCGTACCGGTCGGGCGCGGTGTTCTTCGCCTGGGGTGTGCTGCTCGCCGTGTTCTCGGTGATCGTGGCACCGCGTCTGCAGAAGCGGTTCGGCTCGCTGAAGGTGCTCGGCGGTTCCCTGGTGCTGCTCGCGGCCGACGTGCTCGTGCTCGGCTACGGCGACCACACCACGGCCGTCGTCTGCACGATCCTGTCCGGTGCCTTCATCGGCGTGAACAACACCGTCTACACCGAGCTGGCACTCGGCGTCTCGGACGCGCCCCGGCCGGTGGCGAGCGCGGGCTACAACTTCGTGCGCTGGTTCGCGGCGGCGGCCGCCCCGTTCTTCGCACCGAAGATCGAGGAGTGGACCGATCTCCACATCCCGTTCGTGGTGGCGGCCGTCACGGCCGTGCTGGGCGCCGTCGTCGTGGTCGTACGCCGCAAGGCCCTCACCCACGAAGCCGAGGAGCTGGAGCCGGGGCACGCGACCGAGGACAGCGTCACCGTCTTCGCAGGCTGAGCCAACTGATGCTTTTCGGCCATGGGTTGGTGAGGTTCCTCACTCAGACCTCACTCCAGCGGGACGGACTTCCGGGACGGATCCCGGAGGTCCGTCCCCTGGTTCAGCCACCGCTCCTGGAGCGCCTGCGCGCCGTGCACCCGCTTCCAGGCGGCCTCGTTCGGGGTCATCGGCAGCAGCGGCAGGAACCGTACGGGGTCGAGGGGTTCGTCGAGCTCCAGGTCCTCGACCAGGCCGCCCGGTTCGGCGACCAGGACCGAGGTGAAGGGGGCGCCGGGCCACAGCGGTTCGCCGACGTCCAGGGAGGCGCCGGGGGCCACGATCAGGCCCTCCACCTGCGGAGACGCGGCGAGAATGGCGAGCGGACGGAGCACCTTGTCCGTCTCGGCGAGCCCCGCACGCACCGACAGGACCAGCTCCGCGCGCGGCCCCTTGACCGGGTCGGCGACCGCCGCAGTGGGCTCCGTCATGGGCTGCGCGGACATGCCGAGGGTGGCGTAGCGGGCGATGTCGCCCTCCTGGAAGCGCAGCACCTCGATGCGGTCCGTACCGAGGAACGTCACTGCCGCGCGCGCGTCCGGTTCACCCAGCGCGGTACGCAACCGGGCCTCGACCAGAGGAAGAACATCAGCCATGACGTGAGCATAGAACTCGTCAGTAGCGGGCAAAGGAGCACCTTGACAGTTTTGCCGGCTGCTACTCTTGCCCGGTGGTTCGGGGCAGCACGCAGAAGCGTCGCGATCAAGCCCCGACGCCGAAGGAACTCCCTTACGAGGGACCGGCCGGAGGAGGTGGGGCTGCAATGGACCGAAGTCGACCGTGCAGTAGCACCACGCTCTCCCGCCGCTGATGTAGCTGCTCTGTCTCTCTGGCCGGCCGCCACCTCTCGCACTCGCTTCACCGCGGAAGAGCGCTTCGTTTCGTTTTTCCTGATCTGCCTCAGTAGCTGAATCAGTAACGAAGCTCGCCACCGCGACGGTGCGGTGCTCCCCGCTTTGTGGACGTGCCAAACATCCGCAGTCACTACGTCCTCATTCCGGGTAGTTCCACCCGTCGCCACCGGCGCCTTTCGTTGCCCTCCCGCGAAGGAGCCCGCCATGTCGATGATTCGCGATCTGCGCGCCGTGGTCCGTCCGTCCCGCGTCTCGCTGCGCAAGGACAGCGGCACCTACGACGCCACCCGCAGCCCGGCGACGGCCACCGCCGTCGTCGACTGCGCCATCTACCGGGACGGCCGCCGCATCGAGACCGAGACCCCGCTGACCCCGCACGAGGCGGTGCGCCTGGTGCGCCGCGACGGGGGCTTCGTGTGGATCGGCCTGCACGAGCCGACCGAGGCCGAATTCTCCGGCATCGCCAGTGAGTTCGGGCTGCACCCGCTGGCCGTGGAGGACGCCGTCCAGGCCCACCAGCGGCCCAAGCTGGAGCGCTACGACGACTCGCTCTTCACGGTCTTCAAGACCATCCACTACGTCGAGCACGACCAGCTCGACGCCAACAGCGAGGTCGTCGAGTCCGGCGAGGTCATGTGCTTCACCGGACGGGACTTCTTCATCACCGTCCGGCACGGCGGGCAGGGTTCCCTGCGGGCCCTGCGGCACCGCCTCCAGGACGACCCCGAGCTGCTGGCCAAGGGCCCCTCGGCCGTGCTGCACGCCATCGCCGACCACGTCGTCGACGGCTACATCGCGGTCGCCGACGCGGTGCAGGACGACATCGACGAGGTGGAGACCGAGGTGTTCTCCCCGGGGCGCAAGGGCTCGCCGCGTGGTTCGGACGCCGGCCGGATCTACCAACTCAAGCGCGAGGTCCTGGAGTTCAAGCGGGCCGTGTCGCCGCTGCTGCGGCCCATGCAGCTCCTGAGCGAGCGGCCGATGCGGCTGATCGACCCGGACATCCAGAAGTACTTCCGGGACGTCGCCGACCACCTGGCCCGGGTCCAGGAGCAGGTCCTCGGCTTCGACGAGCTGCTCAACTCCATCCTCCAGGCCAACCTCGCGCAGGCGTCCGTGGCGCAGAACGAGGACATGCGGAAGATCACCTCATGGGCCGCGATCGTCGCCGTACCGACGATGGTGTGCGGGGTGTACGGCATGAACTTCGACTACATGCCGGAGACGCACTGGAAGTACGGCTACCCGGTGATCATGAGCATCACCGTGACCATCTGCCTGGGCATCCACCGCACGCTGAAGCGGAACGGCTGGCTGTGAGCAGCCTGGATAGGCTGGGGCCCATGACAAGCGAGCTGCTCGGCCAGGCCCTCGTCGAGGAAGCCACGAAGAAGTCCGGCCTCGTCTGGGTCCAGGGCCCCGACAGCCCGGCGCGTGCGCTCTGGCACGTGTGGCACGAGGGTGCCGCGTGTCTGATCGGCGACGGGCCCGGCGAACAGCCTCTGCCGGGTCTCGCCGACGGGTCCGAGGCCCGGGTGACGGTGCGCAGCAAGGACAAGGGAGGCCGGCTGGTCTCCTGGACGGCGCGGGTCACCGAGCTCGCGCCGGGCTCCGAGGCGTGGGACGCGACGGTCGCCGAGCTCAAGGGCAAACGGCTGAACGCGCCCGACGGCGAGGCCATGACCGGCCGCTGGGCCCGCGAGTGCCGGGTGCTGCGCCTGGAACCGACCGGGACGACGGCGCCCCTGCCCGACGACTCCCTGTCCGAGCCGCCCCTGCCGTCCCCGGCGATCACCCGCCGGCCGGTTCCGGCGGGCCTGCACCGCCTGCTGCTGAAGAAGCGCAAACGCAAGTAGCGGCCGCACGCGCAGCGCGGTCGCTACGACGTCGGAAGCTGCCGGCCGTAGTCCACCGTCTCGTTCCTCTCCGGCTCCCTGAGGGAGAAGTCCTCTCCCCAGGCGGAGAAGGTGAGGGTGCCCGCGCCGCCGGCCCGCTCCAGGCGCAGCGGATACGGCTTGCCCTCGAGGGAGACCTCCAGGGCGCCGCCGGAGCCCTTGTCGCCGGTGATGCGGATGGTGCGGACGCCCGCCTGCTCCTCGTGGCCGTCCGTCGCGAGTGCGCCGTGCAGGGTCAGCAGACCGTCGAGGAGGACACCCTTGTCCGTGAAACCGCTGAACTTCTTGTACGCGGGGTCGCCGTGCGGCACCTTCACGAACTTGCCGCCGAGCTTGGAGGCCGCGGCCGCGTCCCCCTCGCCCTTTCCGCCCTGGCCGTCCCCGTGACTCCAGAATTCGGCGTCGGCCTTGACGAAGAGCTGCTCGCCCACGCGCAGAAGCTGGAAGGTCGTCCCCTCGGTGGTGACCGACCCCTCGCCGCCGTCGTCCTTCAGCCGCATGTCGAGCGCGTACGTCTTCTCGCCGCTGACGACGCTTCCGTGCACCCGGACCGCCCCGGCGGACTCGGCGGCCGTGCGGGTCTTGCCCTGGATCTTCCCGGCGGGCAGTCTGCCGACCCCGTTGGTGCCCTCGTCGGGATCCTCCGCGCAGCCGGTGAGCACCGTCCCCGTCACGAGCAGTGCGCACATCGCGCTCGCGAGTACGGCACTACGGCTTCGGCCGTGGCGAATCGGAGTCACAGGTGGAGCTGCCTCTCTGCGGGGAGACCTGAACGGCGTACCGCAGGGTACCGGGCACGTGCGGGCAGGTCGGAGCCAGTCCGTCCGGACCGCCCGCCGACGCATCGCCGATCGGGACGGGCTAGCCTGAAGCCCACCCGAGCGGGCAATTCGGAACAGACGGATACACAGGCAGGCACAGAGACAGGCACCAGGAAACACCCCGCACGAAAAGGAGCCGCGGCCATGGCAGCGGGCGTCCCCCGGATCTTCGTATCGCACCTCTCCGGTGTAGCCGTCTTCGACCCCGCCGGCGACCAGGTGGGGCGGGTGCGCGATCTGGTCGTCATGCTGCGGGTGGGACAGCGACCGCCGAGGCTGCTCGGCCTCGTCGTCGAACTCGCCACCCGCCGCCGCATCTTCCTGCCCATGACCCGGGTCACCGCCATCCAGTCGGGCCAGATCATCACCACCGGCGTGCTCAACGTCCGGCGCTTCGAGCAGCGGCCCACCGAGCGGCTGGTCTTCGGGGAGCTGCTGGACCGGCGCGTGACGCTCACCGAGACCGGCGAGGAGGTCACCGTCCTCGACCTGTCGGTGCATCAGCTGCCGGCCCGCCGGGAGTGGGAGATCGACCGGGTCTTCGTCCGCAAGGGCAGAAAGAGCAGCGCCTTCCGGCGGGCCAAGGGCGAGGCACTGACCGTCGAGTGGACCGCCGTCACCGGCTTCTCCCTGGAGGAGCAGGGGCAGGGCGCCGAGAACCTGCTCGCCACGTTCGAGCAGCTCCGCGCCGCCGACCTGGCCAACGTCCTGCACCACCTCTCCTCCAAGCGCCGGGCCGAGGTCGCCGCCGCCCTCGACGACGACCGTCTGGCCGACGTGCTGGAGGAGCTCCCGGAGGACGACCAGATCGAGATCCTCGGCAAGCTGAAGGAGGAGCGCGCCGCCGACGTCCTGGAGGCCATGGACCCGGACGACGCGGCCGACCTGCTGGGCGAGCTGCCGACGGACGAGCAGGAGCGGCTGCTGAGCCTGATGCAGCCCGGCGACGCGGCCGACATGCGGCGCCTGATGTCCTACGAGGAGCGCACGGCGGGCGGTCTGATGACCACCGAGCCGATCGTGCTGCGCCCGGACGCCTCCGTCGCCGACGCCCTGGCCCGCATCCGCAACCCCGACCTCTCCCCCGCCCTCGCCGCCCAGGTCTACGTCTGCCGGCCACCGGACGAGACACCGACCGGCAAGTACCTGGGCACGGTCCATTTCCAGCGTCTGCTGCGCGAGCCACCGCCCTCGCTGGTCAGCTCGATCGTGGACAGCGACCTGCAACCGCTCGATCCCGAGGCGGATCTGCCCGCCATCGCCGGGTTCTTCGCCACGTACGACATGGTCGCGGCGCCCGTGGTCGACGAGGCGGGGGCGCTGCTGGGCGCGGTGACCGTGGACGACGTCCTCGACCACATGCTGCCCGAGGACTGGCGGGAGACCGAGTTCCATCTGGACGAGGAGGTGCCGACCGATGGTTCCTGAGCGCGAGACCCCGCGCGAGCGCACGCCGGCCGGCGCCACGGCCGCGAGCCGGCCACGCGCGACCCGGCTCGACCAGCCCGGCGTGCCCAGGCACCGGTTCCTGCCCGAGTACGACCCGGAGGCTTTCGGGCGCTTTTCGGAACGCATCGCGCGCTTCCTCGGCACGGGCCGGTTCCTGGTCTGGATGACGGCCGCCATCATCCTGTGGGTGGCCTGGAACAGCCTCGCCCCGCGCGACCTGCGCTTCGACGAGTACCCGTTCATCTTCCTGACCCTGATGCTGTCGCTCCAGGCCTCCTACGCCGCTCCGCTGATCCTGCTCGCGCAGAACCGGCAGGACGACCGCGACCGGGTCAATCTGGAGCAGGACCGCAAGCAGAACGAGCGGTCGATCGCGGACACCGAGTACCTGACCCGCGAGATCGCCGCCCTGCGGATCGGCCTGGGCGAGGTCGCCACCCGCGACTGGATCCGCTCGGAGCTCCAGGACACGATCAAGGAGATGGAGGAACGGCAGAACGGTCACCGTCACGACCCCGTCGTATTCCCGGCGGAACGGTCACGGGGACGTGACGCAGACGACCGCTGACAGGCTTTCCTACGCACCGGTACAGCGCCGTACCATCGTCCTATGGCTACGGAAGACGCGGTGCGCGAGGCACTGGCGACGGTGAACGACCCCGAGATCCACAAGCCCATCACCGAACTCGGGATGGTCAAGTCGGTGGAGATCGGCGCGGACGGGGCGGTCGCGGTCACCGTGTACCTCACGGTCTCGGGCTGCCCGATGCGGGAGACGATCACGCAACGCGTGACCGATGCGGTCTCCGGCGTCGAGGGCGTCACCCGCGTCGACGTCACGCTCGACGTGATGAGCGACGAGCAGCGCAAGGAGCTGGCGAACGCCCTGCGCGGCGGGCAGACCGAGCGCGAGGTCCCCTTCGCCAAGCCCGGCAGCCTCACCCGCGTCTACGCGGTCGCCTCCGGCAAGGGCGGCGTGGGCAAGTCCTCGGTGACGGTGAACCTGGCGGCGGCCATGGCGGCCGACGGCCTCAAGGTCGGTGTCGTGGACGCCGACATCTACGGCCACTCCGTGCCGCGCATGCTCGGCGCCGACGGCCGTCCCACCCAGGTCGAGAACATGATCATGCCGCCGTCGGCGCACGGCGTGAAGGTCATCTCCATCGGCATGTTCACGCCCGGCAACGCCCCGGTCGTCTGGCGCGGCCCGATGCTCCACCGCGCCCTGCAGCAGTTCCTCGCGGACGTCTACTGGGGCGACCTGGACGTCCTCCTCCTGGACCTGCCGCCCGGCACCGGCGACATCGCCATCTCCGTCGCCCAGCTCGTCCCGAACGCCGAGATCCTGGTCGTCACGACCCCGCAGCAGGCGGCGGCCGAGGTCGCCGAGCGCGCGGGCTCCATCGCCGTACAGACCCACCAGAAGATCGTCGGCGTGGTCGAGAACATGTCCGGGCTGCCCTGCCCGCACTGCGACGAGATGGTCGACGTCTTCGGCACGGGCGGCGGCCAGGTGGTGGCCGACGGCCTGACCCGCACGACCGGCGCCAACGTCCCGGTCCTCGGCAACATCCCCATCGACGTCCGCCTCCGCGAGGGCGGCGACGACGGCAGGCCGGTCGTCCTGACCGACCCGGACTCCCCGGCGGGCTCCGCACTGCGAGCCATCGCCGGAAAGCTGGGAGGACGACAGCGGGGCCTGTCGGGCCTGTCCCTGGGGATCACTCCGAGGAACAAGTTCTGAGCCCTTGCACCCTGCCCCTACGGCGAAGGGGCGCCGAACAGACACGGCGCCCCAAAGCTCACGCGTAGGCGGCGATGTCCTTCACCACGGCGAAGCCGATCCCATACGCACTCATGCCTCTGCCGTACGCCCCGACATGGACACCCGCCGAGGTCGACCCGGCCAGCACCCACCCGAACTCGGACTCCCGGTAGTGGAACGCCGTCGGCACACCGTCCACCGGCAACGACAACGTCGACCAGTCGGCCCCGTCGAGGTCGTCCGCCAGCACCCACGCCGTCTCGGTCTGCTGCTCCAGCCAGTCGTCCCGCAGGGAGTGGTCCATCTGCCCGGGCCACGTGGCGGACAGCAGCCCCACGCCCGCGAGCCACGCCGCTGAGGACACCGACGTGGCCTCCAGCAGCCCCGTACCGTCCGCACTGCGCCGTGAGGGGTGCGCCGCGACGGTGACCACGACCGCGAACTTCTCCTTGGCCTCCTGATCACCCCCGGCGACGAACTCGTTGCGCACCCTGGGTTCGTCTCCGTGCCCGATCGACCCGTGTTCCACGGCCCCGTCGGCCGTGGTACCGACCTGCATCAGCCAGCGCGGCCCCGTGAAGGCCTCGTCGAGGCCGTACCACGGGAAGGGCGCGCGCAGGTAGCCGTCGACGTTACGCCGGGCGGAGGGGACCTGTTGTCCGTCCTCCGCGGCCGGCGCCTGCGCGACTCCTGGACTCGTCGTCTCCATGTGCCCGGACGCCTCCTCGCTCTAGTCGGACCGGAACGGCCCGCCCCCCTTCGGGCGTACTCTTCCGGTCCGCACAACAACTCGGCAGCATAGCCACACCGCCGCGAGCAGCAGGGAAAGCGCCCGGCGCGTGGGCCGCACGGGGGCCTGGTTCAGGCCGTACACAGCCCGACCGGAGTATGAAACGCGTCACGCGAGCCGGGAGCGTACGCCCCCGGTGCGCCGCTCGGCTGTGCAGCTCGGCCGGGTCGCTCAGGTGGCGTCCGCGTCGAAGGGCGGACGGTCGTCCCGGTCGGGCGTCTCGGGCTTCTTCGTCATGTCGATACGGCCACCGGACGAACCGGCGGCACCGGAGGACGACGCGGACGTGTCGGAGTCACGGCTGTGGACGGCGTCGGTGACCTCGGCCATCTCCTTCTTCAGGTCGAAGCCGTTGCGGATCTCCTTGAGCCCCAGGTCCTCGTTGTCCAGCTGCTTGCGGATGAACGCCTTGGGGTTGAGGTCCTCGAACTCGAAGTCCTTGAACTCCGGGCCGAGTTCCTCGCGGATGTCGTGCTTGGCGCTCTCCGAGAACTCACGGATCTTCCGGATCGTGCGTGTCACGTCCTGGATGACCTTGGGGAGCTTGTCCGGACCGAAGACGAGCACGGCGAGGACGATGAGCGTCACCAGCTCGAGTGGTCCTATGTCATTGAACACCTGAAGCTCCTTGCGATGTCCTCGGTCCTCGGCCCTCGGTGGTCGGCCCTCGGTGGTCGGTGCGGGTCTTGCCGTGGTCCGGGCCGGATCCACGGTACCCGGCGATCCTGTCCGACCGGTACTGTCCCGAGACCTCCGAGTGCGAGGAGTGGGAGCGCTTTCCGAATTGTTTGCCTTGTTGGTCCCTGTGCGTCCCGGACATCACGTCTCAGCCGCCGGAGGAGCCGAGGACGAGTGAGACCGTCCGTTCCTTGCCACCGCGCTCCAGCGTCAGCTCCAGCCGGTCGCCGGGACGGTGGGCGCGGGTCTTGACGATCAGTTCCTCGCCCGAGTGGACCCGCTGACCGTCGACCGTGGTGATGACGTCGCCCGCCTTGATCCCGGCCTTGGCACCCGGCCCGCCCACGGTGACCGGCGGTCCCTCGCTGCCCTCGGCGGCGACCCGGGCGCCGTCGCCCGTGTAGTCCATGTCCAGGGTGATGCCGATCACCGGGTGGGTCGCCTTGCCGGTGTTGATCAGCTCCTCGGCCACGCGTTTGCCCTGGTTGATGGGTATGGCGAAGCCGAGGCCTATGGAGCCGGACTGGCCGCTGTCCAGTTCGGAGCCGCTGTCCGCCGAGCGGATGGCCGAGTTGATGCCGATGACCCGGGCCCGGGAGTCGAGCAGGGGCCCGCCGGAGTTGCCGGGGTTGATGGGCGCGTCGGTCTGGAGCGCGTCGACGTACGACACGTCGCTGCCGTCGCCCTTCTCGCCGCCCGCCGTGATGGGCCGCTGCTTGGCGCTGATGATGCCGGAGGTGACGGTGCCGGCCAGGTCGAAGGGCGCGCCGATGGCCACGACCGGATCGCCGACCTGCATGTTGTCCGAGTTGCCGAGGGGCAGCGGGGTGAGGCCGCGTACGCCCTTCACCTTCACGACGGCGAGGTCGTAGCCGCTGTCCCTGCCGACGAGCTCGGCCTGGGCGGTCTCCCCGCTGTTGAAGGTCACGGTGATCTCGCCGGCGGATCCGGCGGGCCGCACGACGTGGTTGTTGGTGAGGATGTGACCGCGGGCGTCGAGGACGAAGCCGGTGCCGGTGCCCTGTTCGCCGGAGCCGCTCACATGCAGGGTGACCACGCTGGGCAGGGCCCGCTGGGCGATCCCGGCCACACTGTCGGCGTCCCGCCCCGCGGACTCCTTCCCGGCCTGCGGCAACTCGACGTTCCCGATGCCCCCGTTCCGCTCCAGATACGTCCCCGCGACGCCGCCGATCCCTCCGGACACGAGCGCCAGCAGCACGGCACCGCTCAGCAGGGCCTTCCTGCCCCGCTTACGCCGTTGTTCCGTACTGGGTACACCGGCCCCGTTCTGCTGGAGGGGCCCGGAGGCCGCGGGAGCCGCCCAGGGGTCGTAACGCTGCCAGGGGTTGGGAGAGGGGGCAGGTGCCGCAGGTGCGGGTGCGGATGCCGGTGCCGGTGCCGGTGCGGGTGCCGGAATGCTGGGAGTGGTCGCCGACGCCTCCGGTGCGACGGCCGTCGGCGGGACGGGTGCGCCCGGTATGGACGCCTGGCTCGGTATCGCCGTGCCGTGCGTCGGCGTCGCCGCCGGATGCTGGACGGGCGGCGCGGGCGCCCAGGGGCCCGGTTCGCCGTAGGGCGGGGTGCTGTACGGGTCGGGATCGTGCAGCGGCTTGGGCGCACCGCCGGCCGGCACGGCGGGCTCCACGACGGTGTCAGCAGGCTCCTCGGGGCGCCTCAACTCGTAGTCGCCCGCGTCCTCGTCCTGCCGCACGGCGGGCCGCGCCAGCTCGAAGTCACCGTCGGTGTCGATGCCGGTGTCGACGGAGTCCGCCGGGGCCGCCCCTTGCCCCTCCGGCTCTCCCGGCTCCCCCGGAGCGTCCTGCGACCGTGGACGGCTCCACCACTTCGCCTTCGTGGGCTTCCCCTCGTTCATGCTCTCCCCACAGCCGCGGCACGGCTCGATGCGGTGACCGCGGTTCGTCGAATCGGCGCCCGGCCACACCTCGGCGACGGGCGACAACCCCCGGATTCAATCAGGTTCGCCGCCCGGTGCGCAGAGGCCGGTCAGCGGGCCGTCCGCGAGGAGGCGGGAGGAGAGGGGGACGAGGTCGTGTCCGGGAGGGGCACGGCGAGCAGGGGCCCCGCGATCTCGGGGACCGCGGACCACGAGGTCAGGGCGGCCGGCGCGGCCACCTCGAGCGGATGTATCAGCGGGGACATGGCCACGGCACCGGCCACCACCGGGGCGGTCAGCGCGTGCATGGCGTGCTGCCGGGCGGCAGGCGGCATTCCGGGCAGCAGCGGGGCGGACACCTCGGTCGGGGCGGCCGGGGTCTGGCCGAGCATGCTCTGGCCGTGCACCTGTCCGAGCAGCGGCGCGGCACCCCGGCGCCGCTGGGATTCGGGCGGCGTCGCGCCCGACCCCTGCGTACGCATCGGCGTCACATTGCTTCCCGTGCCGGAGCCGCTGCGGGCTTCCGTGTCGCCGGGGGTGCCGGTGGTGACGCCGCCCAGGGCGATCGCGGCCAGGGACACGGCCCCGGCGGCCGCGAACGCGAACCGCAGCCGCGAGGAGGACCTGTCGGTCTCGGGCCGGCCGACGTCGTGGATACGGAAACCCCGGCTCCCCGAAGGAAGGCCTCGGCCGTCGGAAGGCAGCACGGGGATGTGCGGCCGGGACGGGGCGTACCCGAACTCGAACCGCTCGCCGCGCTTCGCACCGAAGGCCCCGGACGATCCGAACCGTCCGGACAGTCCGCCGGGCAGCCCTCCGCCACCCGGGGGCATACCGTCACCGTCCGGGTCGCCCCCCGCGGGTAGTCCCTGCAGGCGGGCCAGGAAACTCTCCGAGGGAGGCGGTGGGGCCGCCTCCGCGAAGACGTTCTTCAGCCGGCGCTGGGCGTCCACCTCCGCCTTGCATTTCGGGCAGGTGGCCACATGCGCCAGTACGCGCTCCCGCGCGTCATGACCGAGCTCCCCGTCCACCAGGGCGGAGAGTCGGTCTCCCAGGTGCTGCTCTGCGAGGTGTCCCTCGGAGGACTCAGGACGTGATCCGCTCACGCGCTCGCGCCCCCTCCTCCCAGTGCGGGAACACGGGGCACGAAGGAGCGGCGCTCGGCACGCGCCTCCGGCGAGCGGTGCGCGAGGGCCTTGCGCAACTGGGAGCGGCCACGGTGGATCCGCGAGCGCACCGTGCCGAGCTTGACGCCCAGGGTCGCGGCGATCTCCTCGTACGACAGTCCTTCGATGTCGCACAGGACGACCGCGGCGCGGAACTCGGGGGCCAGGGTGTCGAGGGCCTGCTGGACGTCCGCGTCGAAGTGCGCGTCGTTGAAGACCTGCTGCGGCGTGGGCTCCTTGCTGGGCAGCCGCTCGGCAGCGTCCTCGCCGAGCGCGTCGAAGCGGATGCGCTGCTTGCGGCGGACCATGTCCAGGAACAGGTTCGTGGTGATGCGGTGCAGCCAGCCCTCGAAGGTGCCCGGCGTGTAGGTCGACAGGGAGCGGAAGACACGGACGAAGACCTCCTGCGTGAGGTCCTCGGCGTCGTGCTGGTTGCCGGTGAGGCGGTAGGCGAGCCGGTAGACCCGGCCGCTGTGCGTGCTGACGATCTCCTCCCAGGTGGGCGGAGTCCACGCCTGCCCGTCCGCGTCGGTGGAGAAGGTCGCGGTCTGGGCGAAGTCAGCGGCGTGGCTGTGGTCAGCAGTGTCGTTCACGGATGTCGGCCTGCCCGCCGATCCGAGGAAGCGCCGGAACACTCCTCCGCGATCCACAAGCGCAGCCGCACCTCCCCTGTCAGCTCTGGTGGTGTCCAGTGGAGCCCCTACCATAGCCACCTCGCCCGTTAGGACCGGATAAGCGGTTTTACGAGAATTTGATCTGGGCTGATACGCCTCGTACTGCTGCGACGGCACTTGCTCGGCGTCCTCGTCCACTGCCTGCCCCCCGTCCCGGCCCGCGCCGCTTGCTCATCCCTTTAAACGACCGGTCCCATCTGCGGGTTCCCGCACCCAACGGATACAGTCACGCCGAGGCATTCACGGGGACAGGAGAGGGTCATTACCGGCAACCGGCAGACGAGCTGGGCGTTCGCCGACGCCTATGTCGCCGAGGACGACGCGCTGCGCTGGGCCCGTGACCGGGCCCGTGACGCGGGGCTGCGCTCGGTGACGCCCGGCACGGGCTCCGCGCTGCGGTTGCTGGCCGCCTCTGCCGACGCGAAGGCCGTCGCGGAGATCGGGACCGGCTGCGGTGTCTCCGGGATTCACCTCCTGCACGGTATGCGGCCCGACGGTGTGCTCACGACCGTGGATCCCGAGCCGGAGCACCAGCAGTTCGCCCGCCAGGCCTTCCGCGCCTCCGGCTTCGCCAGCAACCGGGCCCGCTTCATCCCGGGCCGCGCCCTGGACGTGCTGCCCCGCCTCGCGGACTCCGGCTACGACCTCGTCTTCTGCGACGGCGACCGCCTCGAGGTCATGGAATACCTCGCTGAATCGTTGCGGCTGCTGCGCCCCGGTGGGCTCGTCGTCTTCGAGGGCGCCTTCGCGAACGGCCGGACGGTGGACTCCGGACCGCAGCCCACAGAGGTGCTGCGGCTGCGGGAGCTGCTGCGCGCGGTGCGCGAGAGCCAGGAGCTGGTGCCGTCACTGCTGCCGGTGGGCGACGGACTGCTGTGCGCGGTGAAACGCTAGCCGGGTCGCACGTTAGTGGAGCGGAAGCCGGGGCAGGCGAAAGTCATTGATGAGAAAACAACCGCCCCGGCACCACAGATGATGCCGGGGCAGTTGAAAGGGTATGGTCGCTCGCGCGTCAGCCGACGACCTTCTTGAGGGCGTCGCCCAAGGCGTCGGCCTCGTCGGGGGTCAGCTCGACGACGAGCCGACCGCCGCCTTCGAGCGGAACTCGCATGACGATGCCCCGCCCCTCCTTGGTCACCTCGAGCGGGCCATCGCCCGTCCGCGGCTTCATGGCCGCCATGCTCGTTCCCCTTCCTGAAACCAGCTCATCGTCAAAGCCGTCGGCCCCGAGAAGGGCACACGTGCGGCCCTGAGCAGGACACGCGACACCGGCATCGAACACATTGCTTCCAAGCCATTATCCCGCATCTCAGGACCCGATGACCAACATCAGTAGGCATCGCTTGGGCAACGCACGCGAGCAAAACCACTCAATTCGGCGATGTGACTGCGATACTCCGCCACCGCACACACATCCGCCGAACGGAAACGGGTGAGAATTCTTTGACGCAGGTCACACGTCCGGTGCGGTCACCGGTCGGCGATCTCCGTCATGCTGTCCTGCAGACCCGGGACCTACCGACCGGTAGGCCCCCGAGCAGCGACACGGAGGGGATACGCCATGGCCGACGCCGTGCTCTACGAGGTGAGCGACGGGCTCGCGACGATCACGCTGAACCGCCCCGAGGCGATGAACGCGCTGAACGTGGAGGCCAAGGTCGCCCTGCGGGAGGCGGTCCGGTCCGCGGCGGACGACGCCGCCGTGCGGGCGGTGCTGCTGACCGCCGCCGGTGACCGGGCGTTCTGCGTCGGGCAGGACCTCAAGGAGCACATCGGGCTGCTGGTCGAGGACCGGGAGACCGGTTCGCGGCAGACCATGAACACGGTGCGGGAGCACTACAACCCGATCGTGCGGACGCTGGCCGAGGCGGCGAAGCCGGTCGTCGCCGCCGTGAACGGCGTGGCGGCCGGGGCGGGCTTCGGCTTCGCGCTGGCGGCGGACTACCGGATCGTGGCCGACACGGCCGCGTTCAACACCTCGTTCGCCGGGGTGGCGCTGACCGCAGACTCGGGGATCTCGTGGACCCTGCCGCGGGTGATCGGACCCGGCCGGGCGGCCGACCTGCTGCTCTTCCCGAGGAGCATCAGCGCGCAGGAGGCGTACGGCCTCGGCATCGCCAACCGCCTGGTGCCCGCCGGCGAGCTGCGCGCGGAGGCCGAGAAGGTGGCACGGGCGCTGGCCGAGGGTCCGACGGTGGCGTACGCGGCGCTCAAGGAGGCGGTGGCCTACGGGCTGACGCACTCCCTGGAGGAGACGCTGGAGAAGGAGGACGAGCTGCAGACTCGGGCGGGTTCCTCCGAGGACCACGCGATCGCGGTGCAGGCCTTCGTCAACAAGGAGAAGCCGAAGTACCTGGGCCGCTGACCTGCGGCCACGGCGTCAGGATCGACGCGCGACGCAGGCCTGCAGGTGGTCGTCGACCAGTCCGCAGGCCTGCATCAGCGCATACGCCGTCGTCGGGCCGACGAAGCGCAGGCCCCGCTTCTTCAGCGCCTTGGACAGGGCCGTCGACTCGGGTGTGATGGCCGGGACGTCGGAGAGCGCCTTCGGGACCGGGCGGGTGCCCGGCTCGGGGGCGTGGGACCAGATCAGCTCGTCCAGGTCGCCCGGGGCCCACTCGGTCAGCACGCGCGCGTTGGCGAGCGTCGCGTCGATCTTGGCGCGGTTGCGGATGATGCCGGCGTCGGCCAGCAGGCGCTCGCGGTCCTCGTCGGTGAAGCCGGCCACCGACGCGATCTTGAAGTCGGCGAAGGCGGCACGGAAGCCGGGGCGGCGGCGCAGGATCGTGATCCAGGACAGGCCGGACTGGAAGGCCTCCAGGCTGAGACGCTCGTAAAGGGCGTCGTCGCCGTGCACCGGGCGGCCCCACTCCTCGTCGTGGTACGTCACGTACTCCGGGGCGGACAGGGCCCAGGGGCAGCGCGGCGCGCCGTCCGGGCCGGCGAGGGCGGCACCGTCGCTCACGGCCGGTCCTCCTGTCGCGGACCGGGCTTGTCCATGGACACGTGGTTCTCCGCGGACGCGTGGTGCTCCGGGGACACCGGGCCGTGGGCGGCGGTCGCCCGGGCGCCCGCCAGGGCCGATTCCAGGTCCGCGATGCGGGCGTCGCGCTCGGCGAGCTCGGCGCCGAGACGGCTGAGGGCGTCGTCCACGTCCCCCATGCGGTAGCCGCGGGCGGCGAGCGGGAAGCGGAGGCTCTCCACATCCGCGCGGTCGACGGGGCGGTCCGGGGGCAGCGGGTCCCGGAGCTGCTCGGGGGCGGCCTCGGGCAGCGGGCCGTTCTCGCCGCCGCCCACCACGGCCAGGGTCACCGCGCCGACCACGATGACCAGCGCGACGACCAGGAACAAGAACATAACCATCGCGGGGCCCCCACGGTCAGGTGTCTCGGAGTCTTCGGAGACGGATGTTGTCAGGCTCCGATCGTGCCATGCGAGTCTGACAGTTAGGGTCGCAGGCGGCGGAAGACGGGGACGTACAGGGAAAGGTCACAGGGGATGCTCAGGCTGGGCAGGCGGGAATTCGAGCCGCGTGAGCCGGTGATCATGGCGATCGTGAACCGGACCCCGGACTCCTTCTACGACCGGGGCGCGACCTTCCGCGACGAGCCGGCGCTCGCGCGCGTGGAGCAGGCGGTGGCCGAGGGAGCCGCGATCATCGACATCGGCGGGGTCAAGGCCGGGCCGGGCGAGGAGGTCACGGCCGAGGAGGAGGCCCGGCGGACGGTCGGGTTCGTGGCCGAGGTGCGGCGGCGGTTCCCGGACGTGATCATCAGCGTGGACACCTGGCGGGCCGAGGTCGGTGAGGCCGTGTGCGAGGCCGGGGCCGATCTGCTGAACGACGCGTGGGGCGGGGTCGATCCGGGGCTCGCCGAGGTCGCCGCGCGGTACGGGGTGGGGCTGGTGTGCACGCACGCGGGCCGTGCGGAGCCGCGGACGCGGCCGCATCGGATCGAGTACGACGATGTCGTGTCCGACATTCTGGACGTGACCGTCGGGCTGGCGGAGCGGGCGGTGGCGCTGGGGGTGCCGCGGGAGTCGGTGCTGATCGATCCCGGGCACGACTTCGGGAAGAACACGCGGCACAGCCTGGAAGCGACCCGGCGGCTGGGCGAGATGGTCGCCACGGGGTGGCCGGTGCTGGTGTCCCTGTCCAACAAGGACTTCGTGGGAGAGACGCTGGACCGGCCCGTCAAGGAGCGGGTCGTGGGGACGCTGGCGACCACGGCGGTGTCCGCATGGCTGGGGGCGCAGGTGTACCGGGTGCACGAGGTCGGCGAGACGCGGCAGGTGCTGGACATGGTGGCGTCCATCGCCGGGCATCGGGAACCTGCCGTTGCCCGGCGTGGACTGGCCTGAGGCGTTGACCTGAGGTACCAGGGGGCTCCGCCCCCCTGGACCCCTGGCCTATGCCCACCCGCCACCCGACTCGGTCGGACAGGAAGCTGAGCTCGAAAGCCCTACCGGCCCGCTTCCTTCGACACCAGGGCCACCGCCTCGTCCACGTCGTCCGTGACGTGGAACAGGAGGAGGTCCTTCTCCGCGGCCTTGCCCTGGGCGATGACCGTCTTGCGGAGCCAGTCGACCAGGCCGCCCCAGTACTCGCTGCCGAAGAGGACGATCGGGAAGCGGGTGACCTTCTGGGTCTGGACGAGGGTGAGGGCCTCGAAGAGTTCGTCGAGGGTGCCGAGGCCGCCGGGCAGGACCACGAAGCCCTGGGCGTACTTGACGAACATCATCTTCCGGACGAAGAAGTAGCGGAAGTTGAGGCCGATGTCGACGTACGGGTTCAGCCCCTGCTCGAAGGGCAGTTCGATACCCAGGCCGACCGAGATGCCCTTGGCCTCCAAGGCGCCCTTGTTGGCCGCTTCCATCGCGCCCGGGCCGCCGCCCGTGATGACCGCGAAGCCCGCCTCCACCAGGCCCCGGCCCAGCCGGACGCCCGCGTCGTACTCCGGTGAGTCCGCCAGTGTCCTGGCCGAGCCGAACACGCTGATCGCGGGCGGGAGTTCGGCGAGCGTGCCGAAGCCCTCGATGAACTCCGACTGGATGCGCAGCACGCGCCAGGGGTCGGTGTGCACCCAGTCGGAGGGGCCGCCCGCGTCCAGCAGCCGCTGGTCGGTGGTGCTGGCCTGCACCTGGTCCCGCCTCCGGAGGACCGGGCCCAGGCGCTTCTCCTCCGGCGGCTGCTTCTTCCCCTCGGGGTTGCCGGTCGCCATGTGCGCTCCCTCCGTCGTGCCTGTCGTTCCACCTCAGCGTAGATCTACGCGGGTTACGAACGAGGGACGTGAGCATGTCCGCGATAAAGCGCCGTAAACACGAGGGCGCCCCGGCCGGGATCAGGCCGTCAGCCAGCTCCTCAGCCGCTCCTCGCCCGCGAGGATCTTCGCGGTCTCCACCCGCTCGTCCCGCTTGTGGGCCAAGTGCGGGTTGCCCGGGCCGTAGTTGACCGCCGGGACGCCGAGCGCCGAGAAGCGGGAGACGTCCGTCCAGCCGTACTTCGGCATCGGGGTGCCGCCCACCGCCTCGATGAACGCCTTGGCCGCCGGGTGGGACAGGCCCGGCATCGCCGCGCCGCTGTGGTCGACGACCTCGAACTCCGCCACGCCGCAGTCCGCGAAGACCTCCCGGACGTGGGCGACGGCCTCCTCGGGCGTGCGGTCGGGCGCGTACCGGAAATTGACGGTGACGACGCACTCGTCGGGGATCACGTTGCCGGCCACTCCCCCGCTGACCCCCACCGCGTTCAGGCCCTCGCGGTACTCCAGGCCGTCGATGACCGGCCAGCGCGGTTCGTAGGAGGCCAGGCGGGCGAGGATCGGGGCGGCCCCGTGGATCGCGTTGGAGCCCATCCAGCCGCGTGCCGAGTGGGCCCGCTCGCCCGTGGTCTTCAGCAGCACCCGCAGGGTGCCCTGGCAGCCGCCCTCGACCTGGCCGTCCGACGGCTCCAGGAGGACCGCGAAGTCGCCCTCCAGCCACTCGGGGTGCGTCTCGGAGACGTGCTTGAGGCCGTTCAGCTCCGCGGCGACCTCTTCGTTGTCGTAGAAGACGAAGGTCAGGTCGCGGTTGGGGGCCGGGACCGTCGCCGCGATGCGCAGTTGCACGGCGACACCCGACTTCATGTCGCAGGTGCCGCAGCCCCACAGGACGCCGTCCTCGTCGAGCCGGGAGGGGACGTTGTCCGCGATCGGGACGGTGTCGATGTGGCCGGCCAGGATCACCCGCTCCGAGCGGCCCAGGTCCGTACGGGCCACGACGTTGTTGCCGTACCGGTCGACCGTCAGGTGGGGCAGCGCGCGCAGCGCGGTCTCGATCGCGTCCGCGAGCGGCTTCTCGGTGCCGCTCTCGGAGCGGAAGTCGACGAGCCGGGCGGTGAGCTCCGCGGCGTCCAGCGTGAGGTCAAGCGAGGTGTCGGCCATGCCGTCGACCCTAACGCGCCAGCCGCTGCACCCTCTCTCCCCACCGGGCACATGAGCATCCATACTCTCCAGTACCTTGTACGGCGTGCCAGAGTCGTCCTCCCCCAAGCGCCGTGGCCGCCTCTTCCGACGCGGATCCGCCTTCGTGATCCTGCTCGCGGTCGCCGGTTACCTCGTCGTGCAGTACATCACCGGAGGCACGGGCGAACCGGGCTGCAAGGTCGTCTCGGGCAAGGGCGACGGGGCGTCGTACGCCTTCTCGCCCGAGCAGGCCGTGAACGCGGCGACGATCACCGCCGTGGGCACCGGGCGCGGACTGCCGGAGCGGGCGGTGACCATCGCGCTGGCGACCGCGCTGCAGGAGTCGAGCCTGCGCAACATCGACCACGGCGACCGGGACTCGCTCGGCCTGTTCCAGCAGCGGCCCTCGCAGGGCTGGGGCACCCGGGAGGAGATCCTGGACCCGACGTACTCGGCCGGCGAGTTCTACGACCACCTGGTCAAGGTGCCCGGCTACACACGGCTGCCCCTCACCGTCGCCGCGCAGCGGGTGCAGCGCAGCGGCTTCCCGCAGGCCTACGCCAAGCACGAGCCGGACGCCGCGCTGCTCGCCGCCGCCCTCACCGGCCAGTCCGCGGCCACGCTGACCTGCGAGGGCCGTCCGGGTGCGACCCGGGCGACGGGCCCGGACGGGGTGCGTACCGCGCTGGTGCGGGACTTCGGGCGCGATGTGCTGGAGCCGGCCGGTGCCCAGGTGGGCGGTTCGTCGGCGGCCACGCCGACACCGTCGCCGAGCAGCGGTACGGACGAATCCGGCGGGCGGACGGTGACACTGCCGGTGACCGCCGACCCGAGTTCCGCGACCGGGCGGAGCCTGGAGCAGCGCGGCTGGCAGCTCGCGCACTGGGCCGTGGCCAACGCCTCCGAGCTGCACATCGCGCGCGTGACGTACGCCGGGCGTGAGTGGGTCGCCGGTAACACCGCCAGCGAGTGGCGCGCTCCGACGGCACAGGGCGCCGCGGGCGCGGAACGGGACGCGGACGCCGTCCGTATTGTCACGATGCGCTAGATCGCGCAGGGGTACGGGAACTCACCCCTGGGGATTACCCGCACGGCTCGGCCGTGACGGTGCGCGCAGGTTTTCGTGCCCTCACCCGGGAATCCGTGAAAACCCTTGGGCGTACAGGGCGGGAAGGATTCGGCGGACTTTCCGGAAGGAACCTTTTTACCCGTTTGTCCTCAGCCGATTATGCGACGCATTACCAACTCTTTACGTTGCGACACCGCAACCTTCCCGGGCTTCGAGCGGTAGTCACTGCGTCCGAGTCGGGGCGGTCCACAGCCAGTCGATCAACTCCCGGAGCCGGTCGGACACTTCACGAACCTCATTGTTCTCTCCGTCGAAGGAGCACCATGTCCCTCCCCCTGACCCGCCGGATCGCCCGTGCCGCGCTCATTGTCGCTGCGGGAGCGGCTGCCGGGGTCGGTGCGGCCGGCTCCGCCAGTGCGGCCCCCGAGCTGCCGGCCAACCCGAACCTCGGCGGGCTGACCGCCCTGGACGGGGCGAACGTCGGCAACACCGTCGACGGCGCGGCGACGGACGTCAGCAAGTCCGCGGGTGACACCGGCAGCAAGACCGTCAAGAAGGCGGTGCCGGCCGCGGGCAAGCTCGGCGGCAAGACGGTCAAGAAGGCCACGCCCGTCGCGCAGAAGGCGGCCGGTGAAGCGGCCGGCTCCGCCGGGCAGCTCGTCGGTGAAGCCGCCGGTTCGGCGCAGGGGGGTCTGCCGACCGACTCTCTGACGAAGGGCGGCGTGCCGTCCGCGAAGACGCTGCCGGCGAAGGGCCTGCCGGTCGGCTGACGCCGGGCTCGGAGCACTGAAGGGGTCCAGGGACTGTCCCTGGACCCCTTCGCTGTGTCCGTTGCCTGCCGAACGCCGACGGCCCGCGGCGGCTACAGGCGTCGTACCGCCGCCGCGATCCGCTCGTCCGTCGCCGTCAGGGCCACGCGGACGAACTCCGCGCCGGCCGAGCCGTAGAAGTCGCCCGGGGCCACGAGGATGCCTCGCTCCGCGAGATGGGCGACCGTGTCCCAGCAGGATTCGCCCCGGGTGGCCCACAGGTAGAGGCTGGCCTCGCTGTGCTCGATGCGGAAGCCGTGGGACAGCAGGGCCTCGCGCAGGAGGGCGCGGCGGGACGCGTAGCGCTCGCGCTGGACGCGAACGTGGTCGTCGTCGCCCAGGGCCGCCACGACGGCCGCCTGCGTCGGCGCGGACGTCATCATGCCGCCGTGCTTGCGGATCTCCAGGAGAGGGCTCAGGACGGCCGGGTCGCCGGCCAGGAAGGCCGCGCGGTAGCCCGCGAGGTTCGAGCGCTTGGAGAGGGAGTGGACGGACACGATGCCGTCGTACGAGCCGCCGTTGACGTCGGGGTGCAGCACCGAGACCGGGTCGGCCTCCCAGCCCAGCTCCAGGTAGCACTCGTCGGAGAAGAGCAGGATGCCGTGCTCGCGGGCCCAGGCCACGATCCGGGTGAGGTCCGCCTTCGACAGGACCTTGCCCGTGGGGTTCGACGGGGAGTTCAGCCAGAGGAGCCTCAGGCCCTCGGGGTCCAGCTCCGTCGGGTCGTCGTAGACCTCGTACTCGGCGCGGGCCAGGCGGGCGCCCACCTCGTACGTCGGGTAGGCGAGCCGTGGGTAGGCCACCCGGTCGCCGGGGCCGAGGCCCAGCTGGGTCGGGAGCCAGGCGACGAGTTCCTTGGAGCCGACGATCGGCAGGACGTGGCGGTGGGTGACGTCGCGGGCGCCGAGGCGGCGCTCGACCCAGCCGGTGATCGCGTCGCGCAGCTCGGGCGTGCCCCAGACGGTCGGGTAGCCCGGCGAGTCCGCCGCGTCGACCAGCGCCTTCTGGATCAGCTCGGGGACCGGGTCGACCGGGGTGCCGACAGACAGGTCCACGATGCCGTCCGGGTGGGCGGCGGCCGTGGCCTTGAACGGCGTCAGCTTGTCCCAGGGAAAAGCGGGGAGACGGTCGGAGACTGCGGACACGGTTTCTGGCTCACTTTCTGGCACGTACGAGCCGTCCTGGGCAAACGCCTCGGCCCCGTACGGCGATCAGGGCGTGATCGGGCCGTACGGGACCGAGGCGGCACGGTGTGCGGCCGCTTGCGGTGACTAGGCCTGCGGCGGCAGCGCGGCGATGAAGGGGTGGTCGCGCTCGATCAGCCCCAGCTTGCTGGCGCCGCCGGGCGAGCCGAGCTCGTCGAAGAACTCGACGTTCGCCTTGTAGTAGTCCTTCCACTCCTCCGGGGTGTCGTCCTCGTAGAAGATCGCCTCGACCGGGCAGACCGGCTCACAGGCACCACAGTCGACGCATTCGTCCGGGTGGATGTACAAGGACCGGGAGCCCTCGTAGATGCAGTCGACCGGGCACTCCTCGATGCACGCCTTGTCCTTGACGTCGACACAAGGCTGCGCGATGACGTAGGTCACGCTGTCGTTCCTCCTCGATAGGGCGCTGGCGGGCCTCCTCAGGCTCCGCCGCCTGGCGCGCGGGAGCGCGGCGTCGTCGATGCCCGCCCCTAGTATCTCCGTTCTTGGGCATGATCCGAACAGGAGGGGTGTACCGACCTGTGGAAATCTCTGCCGCCGGACGTCTCGAGGTGGCCATCACCGCTTCTGACGTGGGCAAACGGGTCTCCGTACGGAGCTTGATCGAACATGCTGCTCCGGGTGAGAAGTTCACCGACACGGTCGGCGTTCTCACATCATGGGACAAGGGTGTGCTGCTGATCACACGCCGGGGCGGCGAGAGCGTCCGCATCGCGGAATCCACGCTGGTCGCGGGCAAGGTGGTGCCCCCCGCTCCGGCGCGTCGCCGTGGTCCGGCCGCCTCGTACGAGGAACTGGCCCGGGTCGCCGCGCGGGCCTGGCGGCCCGTGGAGAGCGAGCGGCTCGGGGACTGGGAGCTGCGGGCCGCGTCCGGATTCACGCGGCGGGCCAATTCGGTGCTGCCGCTCGGCGAGCCGGGCATGCCGCTCGACGAGGCGCTCGGCGCCGTCCGCCGGTGGTACGGCGACCGCGGGCTGCCCGCCTACGTCCAGACCGCGACCGGCGCCGAGGGCACGCAGGAGCTGCTGTGTGCCGAGCTGGAGGCGCGGGGCTGGGTGCGGGAGGTGACCGCCGAGCTGTGGGTCGGGCCGCTGGCGCCGGTGGCCGACCGGGCCGATCCGTCGGGCGTCGTGCTGTCCCGGGAGGCGGATGAGGCGTGGCTGGCCCGGTACCAGCGCAAGGGCGTGAGCGAGGTGGCGCTGCGGGTGCTGGGACGGGGGTCCCCCCGCTCGAGCGAAGCCGAGAGCGGGGGAGGCACCTCGGTGTGGTTCGCGACGCTTCCGGGCGCGGTCGAGGGTGCCGCTCCGGCCGCCATCGGGCGGTGTGTCGTCGACGGGCGGTGGGCCGGGTTCGCCGCCGTCGAGGTCGATCCGGAGCTGCGGCGGCAGGGGCTGGGCACGGCCGTGATGGCGGCGCTGGCCCGGCGGGCCCTCGACGAGGGTGCGTCGGCCGCGTGGCTCCAGGTCGAGGCCGAGAACGCGGGAGCGCGGGAGCTGTACGCCGGGATGGGCTTCGCCGCGCACCATGCCTACCACCACTACCGGGCGCCGGAATCCGGCGGCACCGGCCGGTAACCGATCGTCGTGAGAGGGCACGAGCCACCTATGCGTCCCCCCTATCCCCCGTCCCCCGAGCGCTCCGCCGAGCTGCGGCGGCGGTTCGCCGAAGAGGCCCGGTCCGAGCGGCCCGATCTGTCGACGCTGTGCCTGCTGGTGGGCGCGGAGGCGGACCGGGAGCTGGACGAGGCGGGCCTGGACACCGCGCAGGTCGAGCTGGACCGGCTGGCCGGGCTGCTGCCGTACCGTCCCGGCGGGCCGCGGGCCTGGGCGGTCGCCCTGCGGGAGCTGCTCGGCGAGCGGATGGGTTTCGGCGGCAGCCCGGCCGACTACCAACGGCTGGAGTCCTCACTGCTGCACGAGGTGCTCGTGCGGCGCAGGGGGTTGCCGATTCTGCTGTCCGTGGTCTGGATGGAGGTGGCCCGGCGGGCCGGGGCGCCGGTGTACGGGGTGGCTCTGCCGGGGCATTTCGTGGTCGGGTTCGGGCCCGACGAGGGGCAGGTGCTCGCCGATCCGTTCGACGGGGGGCGGGTGCTGACCGGGGCGGACGCGGAGGTGCTGGTCGCCGGGGCGACGGGGACGGGGCTCGATCCGGCGATGTTGCAACCGGCTGATCCGCTGGATGTGGTGCTGCGGATCCTGAACAATGTGCGGGCCTGGGCGGCGGCCCGGCCGGAGCGGTCGGATGTCTCGCTGTGGGCGGTCGAGTTGTCGCTGCTGTTGCCTTCGCATCCGGCTCGGTTGCGGTACGAGCGGGCGCAGTTGCTGGTGCAGCGGGGGGATTTTGTGCCGGGGGCCTTGGAGTTGGAGGCGTACGCGGACGTCGTCGCGGCGGTGGACGAGGGGGCTGCCGAGCGGGTGCGGGGGGAGGCTTTCGCGGCTCGGGCGATGCTCAACTGACCAAGAACTAGAGCCAGCCCTTTTCCCGTGCCACCCGGACCGCCTCTGCCCGGTTTCTCACCGCCAGCTTCTGGATGGCTGTGCTGAGGTAGTTGCGGACGGTGCCCTGGGAGAGGTGCAGGGTGGCTGCCAGTTCGGCGTTGGTGGAGCCGTCCGCCGCCGCTCTGAGGACCTCTCGCTCTCGGTCCGTGAGGGGGTTGGCGCCGTCCGCCAGGGCCGCTGCCGCAAGGGTGGGGTCGATGACGCGTTCGCCGGTGAGGACCTTGCGGATCGCCTCGGCGAGCTGGGCGGCGGGGGCGTCCTTGACCAGGAAGGCGTCGGCGCCGGACTCCATGGCGCTGCGGAGGTAGCCGGGGCGGCCGAAGGTGGTGAGGATGACCAGCTTCACCGCCGGAAGCTCCTCGTGGAGGCGGGCCGCGGCCTCTATGCCCGTCGCGCCGGGCATCTCGATGTCCAGGAGGGCCACGTCGACCTCGTGTTCGCGGGCCGCTGCCAGGACCTCGTCACCGCGGGCCACCTGGGCGACGACCTCGATGTCCGTTTCCAGGCCGAGCAGGGCGGCCAGGGCCTCGCGGACCATCGACTGGTCCTCGGCGAGGAGGACCTTGATCGTGCGGCTCATGCCGGGGATCCTACGTCCGCCGGATCGGCCGTCGGCACGCGGGCGACCAGGCGGAAGCCGTGCTTGAGCGGGCCCGCCTCCAGGGTGCCGCCCGCCTTGGCCAGGCGTTCGGTGAGGCCCGTGAGGCCGTTGCCGTAGCCGACACCCGGGCCGCCGGAGCCGTTGTCCTCCACGGTGAGTTCGAGCACCGGGCCGTCGAGGGTCTGGCGGCGCAGCAGCTCGACCGTGCAGCGGCCGGCGCCGCTGTGCCGTACGACGTTGGTGACCGCCTCGCGCAGGGCCCAGGCGAGGGCGGACTCGCTCTCCTCGGGGACGCCGGCGAGGCCGGGCGGCTCGGCGGGCAGGTCGGTGGTGACGCCGGCCGCGGTCAGGGCGACCCGGGCACCGGCGAGTTCGGCGCTCAGGCGGGGGCGGCGGTAGCCGGTGACGGCCTCGCGTACGTCCACGAGGGCCTGGCGGCTGACCTGCTCGATGTCGGCGACCTGCTGGGCCGCCTTGTCGGGCCGGTCGGGGAGCATCCGGCCGGCGAGCTCGCTCTTGAGGGTGATCAGGGAGAGGGAGTGGCCGAGCAGGTCGTGCAGGTCCCTGGCCAGGCGCAGGCGTTCCTCGTTGGCGGCGAGCTGGGCGACGGTGGCGCGGGCCTCGCGCAGGGCGATGGTCGTCCGGACGAGTTCGCGTACGCCGGTCATGGCGAAGCCGCCGAGCAAGGCCGGGATGAGGAGCCCGGACAGGTAGGACAGGCCGTCGTGCGTCGCAAGAGCCACGGCGGTCAGCAGCGCGCACGCCGCCGGGATCGTCCAGCGGGCCAGGCGCAGGGGCAGGGCGGCCCCGGACGCGATCGAGACGTACACGAACAGCACCAGCCACTCGCGCCCCAGGGTGAGGGAGAGGAGCGTGGACTGGGCCGCGAGGACCCCGAGCGAGCCGAGCACCAGGGCGTTGCGCTCACCGCGGCCGGTGCGGAAGACCAGCTCCATGTACCAGGTGACGAACGCGGCCAGGCCGATCCAGCCGAGGATCCGCACGCCTGTGCTGTGGCCGCCGTGCAGCAGGTCGGTGACGGGTGCGCTCAGGTAGACCAGCCAGATGCCGGTCCACAGCGACTTCACCGCCCGCTGCCGGCGGTTCACCGGGCGCTGCCCGATGCCGAACCCGACGCCGCTCACGCCTTCAGGGTGTCCTTCCGGTACAGCCAGGCAGCGCCGCCCGCGAACAGGACGAACGACACCACGAGGACGACGAGGTCCTGGACGTGCGGGGCGCGGCTCTGCTCGATGGCCTGCCCCAGAGCAGCGTACGCGTGCGTGGGAAGCCACTTCGCGATGTCCTGGAGCCACACCGGGAAGGTCGTCGTCGGCATCCACAGGCCGCCGAGCATCGACAGGCCGAAGTAGGTGATCATCGTGATCGGGCGGACCGCGTCGCCGCTGGCGAGGTAGCCGAGGGCGACACCGAGCGCGGCGAAGACGAGGCTGCCGGCCCAGATCGCGCCGGTGAGGGCGAGCCACTGCCAGGCGTCCAGGCGTACGTCCTTCACGGTCGCCGCGACGGCGAAGACGATGACGATGGACGGCAGGCTGACGACGGCGGCGCTCGCGGTCTTGGCGAGGACGTAGCCGCGGCCCGGCAGGGTGGTCAGGCGCAGTTGCCGCACCCAGCCGCCCTCGCGCTCCTTGGCGATGCGCTCGCTGTTGCCCATGAGGACGGCCGTGAGAGCGCCGAAGGAGGCCATGGAGACCATCATGTAGGTCGGCAGGGTCAGGCCGGTGCCGGGGAGCTTCGTGGTGCTGTCGGAGTTGCCCGCGATGATCAGGAACAGCACCGACGGGTAGATCACGGAGAAGAACAGGAACTTGCGGTTGCGCAGGGCGCGGGTGAGTTCCAGCTTGATCAGGCTGTTCACTTCGACTTCGCCTCCTCGGCGGCGGTGATCGCGACGAAGGCCTGCTCGAGGCCGAGCCCGGCGACTTCGAGATTGCGGGGGTAGACGCCGAGGCCGTACAGGGCGTGGACGGTCGCGTCGGCGTCGGTGGACTGGATGCGGACGGTCCGGCCGGAGACGGCCAGGGAGGTCAGGAAGGGCAGGCCGCGCAGGGCTGCCTCGTCGACGTCGCCCGCCAGGTCGAAGGAGACGCGGCGGGCGCCGGCCTTGGCCTTGATCTCGGCGGCCGTGCCGTCGGCGAGGAGCCGGCCGCGGTGCAGCACCAGGACCCGGTCGGCGACGGCGTCGGCCTCTTCGAGGTAGTGGGTGGCGAAGAGGACGGTCCGGCCCTGGTCCGCCTGTTCGCGCATGGTGGCCCAGAAGGCCTGGCGGGTGGTGACGTCCATGCCGGTGGTGGGCTCGTCCAGGACGATGAGGTCGCTGTCGCCCGCAGTGGCGAGGGCGAAGCGGACGCGCTGGGCCTGGCCGCCGGAGAGCTTGTTGACCTTGCGGTCGGCGATCTGCGCGATGCCCGCGCGGGACAGGACCTCGGAGGGGTGGTACGGCTTCGGGTGCAGATCGCAGGCGAGTCGCACCAGTTCGGCGACCGTGACCTCGTCCATCAGTCCGCCGCTCTGCAGCATGGCGCCCACGCGCCCGGCGACGATGGCCTCCCGGGGGCCGGTACCGAAGAGGCGGACCGTGCCGCTGTCGGGCGTCTTGAGGCCGAGGAGCAGATCGAGGGTGGTGGACTTGCCGGCGCCGTTGGGGCCGAGCAGCGCCACGGTCTCCCCCGGGCGCAGGGTCAGGGTCAGTCCGTCCACGGCCCGGACGGTGTCGTATGCCTTGCTCACCTGGTCGAACGCGACCACCGAGGCTGTCGTTGTCATACCGCCATGGTGGCTTCGGGGGTGTCGGCGGGGGCAGTGTCGGGCGTCCCGAGTGCCGGATGACAGATGTCATGCCGGGGCCGTCCGGGAGCGTGCCGACGGCATCTTCGCGGGACGCGCCCCGGACCGGAAATCCGTGGCATGGACGCGCTCATGCCACTAGCTTGATCGCCGCCCGACCGACCCGCCGGGCACCACCACCACAAGGGGGACACCCAGATGCGCAAGCTCCTCGCCGGCGCCGCCACCGCCGTGATCGCCTTCGCCGGTCTGACCTTCGCCGCCCCGGCGCAGGCGGCGACCTCGGACACGACGTCGGTGCGGGCGATCAACTGCCATGCCAAGGAGAGCGTACGGATACGGAAGTCCAAGTCGACCGGAGCGGCCTCCCTCGGGGTCTTCCCCAAGGGCGCGGGAGCGGACTGCGGCGCGTCCACGGAGGGCGGCACCTACACCGCCTGCGGCCACACCGACGGGTTCTTCTGGATCGCGATCAACTACCAGGGCGTCAAGGGCTACGTCGCCCTGTACTGCATCACGCGACCGTGACAGCCGCGCGCCGCTGAACGACGACGGCCCCTACCCGG
>NZ_JBHUQX010000035.1:0-34272 GCF_042674225.1 Streptomyces sp. NPDC056948 | reverse complement strand
GCGGGGGGGGGGGTCCCGCGCCCGGGGGGCGGGCCCCGGTTTTTGCGCGGGCGGGCCCGGGGTGGCGCGGGGCGCGGCGGCGGCCCCCCGGGGGCCCCCCCCCCCCCCCCCGGGCCACGCCCCGACGGACGCCGAGGTCAGCCTGTGGACCGGCGTGGGCATCAAGCCGTAGCGTCCTGGGCCTTCAGCAGCTCCCGGTACCAGCGGTACGACGACTTCGGGGTCCGCTCCTGGGTCTCGAAGTCGACATGGACCAGGCCGAAGCGGCGTGCGTAGCCCTCCGCCCACTCGAAGTTGTCGAGCAGGGACCAGACGAAGTAGCCGCGCACGTCGACGCCCGCCTCCAGCGCCCGGTGCAGGGCCCGGACGTGGCCGTCCAGGTAGGTGATGCGGTCCTGGTCGTCGACGCCCGGGTACGAGCAGCCGTTCTCGGTGATGACGACGGGCGGGAGCCGGTCGCCGTAGCGCTCGCGGAACGTGGTGAGGAGTTCGGTGAGGCCCTCGGGTACGACCGGCCAGCCGAAGTCCGTGACCGGGTGGCCCGCGATCTCCCGTACGGAGAAGGGCAGTTCGGCGGGCATGGAGACGCCGCCGAACTCGATCTCCGTGCCCTGCGGGGCGCCCACCCGGGTCGGCGCGTAGTAGTTGACGCCGTACCAGTCGACCGGCTCGGCGATCACCTTCAGATCGGCCTCGACGTCCCCGGGCATCAGCTCGCCGATGCCGTCCGGGTAGCGGCCCAGCAACAGCGGGTCCGCGAAGAGGCGGTTCAGCAGCAGGTCGTAGAACTCGGCCGCCTCCACGTCCGCCGCCTCGGTCGACGCCGCCCAGGTCGGGCCGTGCGAGTTGGCGACGCCGATGTCCGTGGCTCCCGAGGCGCGCAGGGCCCGCACGGCCAGGCCGTGGGCCAGCAACTGGTGATGCGCGACCGGCAGCGCGTCGAACAGCAGCTTCCTGCCCGGTGCGTGCACGCCCAGGGCGTGGCCCAGCAGGGTGTGCTCGGCCGGCTCGTTCAGGGTGATCCACTTCGTCACCCGGTCACCGAGACGGTCGGCGACCAGGGACACGTACTCGGCGAAGCGGGCGGCCGTGTCCCTCTCCAGCCAGTCCAGGTCCGCAGGCAGGTCCCAGTGGAACAGGGTCGGTACCGGGCGGACGCCCGCCGCGCACAGGTCGTCCACCAGCCGGTCGTAGAAGTCCAGGCCCTTCTCGGAGCGCACCCGCGGCCAGGAGACCGAGAAGCGGTACGCGTTCACGCCCAGCTCCGCCAGCAGCGCCACGTCCTCGCGGTGGCGGTGGTAGTGGTCGCAGGCCACCGCCGCCGTCGAGCCGTCCTTCACCCGCCCCGGCTCGGCCGTGAAGGCGTCCCACACGGACGGCTCGCGCGCGTCCGCCGCCCCTTCGATCTGGTGCGCCGAGGTCGACACGCCCCAGAGGAAACCGGCCGGGAAACGGGGGATCGGGTTGCCTGCGTCAGTCGCCATGCGCGGATCATCCGTACCGGCGGTAACTCAAGTCAACAGGCCGCCGCCCAGGACCTGTTACGCCCCCTCCTTGAGGACCCGCGAGATCAGCTTGCGCTGCTCGTCCGTCAGCCGGGGGTCCGAGCAGTAGACCGTCTTGCCGTCCACCGTGAGCTGGTAGCTGAAGCCGTCCGGCACCCCGATCGGCGGAGTGCCCCGGCCGGCGGCCACGGCCTGCTCGGCCAGGGCGTGCCACTCGGCGGCATCGGGGCGGCCCGAGGTGTCCACCTCTGCATGCCGCTCGATACCGGCGAACCCGCCTGTGCGCCTCACCTGAATCCGCATGGCACCTGTCTAGTACGGAACTACAGGGTCCGCACCCCGACCTGCTCCCAGGCCTTCGACACGGCGTCCAGTTCCTCTCCGTCGCCGAAGCGCTCCCGCGCGGCCTTGACCGTGAGCGTGGCGAAGTCGGTGAACATCGCCTTCTCCTTCAGCTCGCCGCCGGTCAGCACGTCGTACCAGACCTGTCCCGCGCGCTCCCAGGCGTGGCCACCCAGGGCCGTGGCCGCGAGGTAGAAGGCGTGGTTGGGGATGCCCGAGTTGATGTGGACACCGCCGTTGTCGCGGCCGGTGCGGACGAAGTCGTCCATGGTCGCGGGCTGCGGGTCCTTGCCGAGGACGTCGTCGTCGTACGCCGTGCCCGGCTCCTTCATGGAGCGCAGCGCCACGCCCGTCACCCGCGGGGCGAGCAGGCCCGCGCCGATCAGCCAGTCGGCCTCGGCGGCGGTCTGACCGAGCGTGTACTGCTTGATCAGCGCGCCGAAGACGTCCGACACGGACTCGTTCAGCGCACCGGGCTGGCCGAAGTAGGTGAGGTTCGCGGTGTACTGCGTGACGCCGTGGACGAGTTCGTGGCCGATGACGTCGATCGGGATGGTGAAGTCGAGGAAGATCTCCCCGTCGCCGTCCCCGAAGACCATCTGCTCGCCGTTCCAGAAGGCGTTGTTGTAGTCGCGGTCGTAGTGCACCGTCGCGTCCAGCGGCAGGCCGTTCCCGTCGATCGAGTCGCGCTGGTACGCCGTGAGGAGCAGCTCGAAGGTGGCGCCGAGGCCGGCGTAGGCGCGGTTGACCGTGGCGTCCTTGCCGGGCTTGTCGCCCTCACCGCGGACCTTGTGTCCGGGCAGGTCGGTGCCGTGCCGGGCGTCGTGGATCGTGCGCTGCGGCTTGCCGTCGGCGACCGAGGCGACGGCACTCGCGCCGATGACCGTGGTGAGGCGGCGCTGGGTGCGCTCGAAGGCGTCGCGCTGGAGGGTGCGGCGGGCCGGGCCGGCCAGCGCGGGGTCCTCGGCCTGGGAGAGCTTGTCGAGGACATGGGGCGGAACGATGGTGCAGAAGACGGGCTCGAAGCCCCCGTGAGTCGTCATGCCTGGCACCTTTGCACTGCGTGACGAGCCTGTCACCGGTCGCCACCATGATTGGTGAAATACGCGGACAAGCGACTTCACGCTCCGTGTTTGGGTGGTATAGCGAAGTGGGATAGCGCACTTTTTGTCCTGTATGTGCGCCCGGTCCCGCATACTGATACGGATCCGCACACCAGGAGGGCCTCGGCTAGCATGCTGCGCATCATGCGTTTCGGGCTGCTTCTCCTTAGCTGCCGCGGCGAGGGCCTGTAGTCGAGGCCGACCCCCTCCCCGCGGAGCTTGGTGCTGCGTCGTCGGCCGTCCTTCCGGACATCCTGAGGAGCCCCCGCATCATGGCGAACCGCCAGCAGCCCAGTTCCATGCCGATCCACAAGTACGGCCGCTACGAGCAGGTCGACATCCCGGACCGCACCTGGCCGGCCAACCGGATCACCACCGCCCCCCGCTGGCTCTCCACCGACCTGCGCGACGGCAACCAGGCCCTGATCGACCCCATGTCACCGGCCCGCAAGCGCGCCATGTTCGACCTGCTGGTCAAGATGGGCTACAAGGAGATCGAGGTCGGCTTCCCGGCCTCCGGCCAGACCGACTTCGACTTCGTGCGCTCCATCGTCGAGGAGCCCGGGGCCATCCCCGACGACGTCACCATCTCCGTGCTGACCCAGGCCCGCGAGGACCTGATCGAGCGGACCGTGGAGTCCCTGAAGGGCGCCAAGCGCGCCACGGTCCACCTGTACAACGCCACCGCCCCCGTCTTCCGCCGGGTCGTCTTCCGCGGCTCCAAGGACGACATCAAGCAGATCGCGATCGACGGCACGCGGCTGGTCGTGGAGTACGCGGAGAAGCTGCTGGGCCCGGAGACGGAGTTCGGCTACCAGTACTCGCCGGAGATCTTCACGGACACCGAGCTGGACTTCGCGCTGGAGGTCTGCGAGGCGGTCATGGACGTCTGGCAGCCCGGCCCGGGCCGCGAGATCATCCTCAACCTGCCGGCGACCGTCGAGCGCTCCACCCCCTCGACCCACGCCGACCGCTTCGAGTGGATGGGCCGCAACCTCTCCCGCCGCGAGCACGTCTGCCTGTCCATCCACCCGCACAACGACCGCGGCACGGCCGTCGCCGCCGCCGAGCTGGCGCTGATGGCCGGCGCCGACCGCGTCGAGGGCTGCCTGTTCGGCCAGGGTGAGCGCACCGGCAATGTCGACCTGGTCACCCTGGGCATGAACCTGTTCTCGCAGGGCGTCGACCCGCAGATCGACTTCTCCGACATCGACGAGATCCGTCGTACGTGGGAGTACTGCAACCAGATGGAGGTCCACCCGCGCCACCCGTACGTGGGCGACCTGGTCTACACGTCCTTCTCCGGCTCCCACCAGGACGCCATCAAGAAGGGCTTCGACGCCATGGAGGCCGACGCCGCCGCCAAGGGCGTCACCGTCGACGACATCGAGTGGGCGGTCCCCTACCTGCCGATCGACCCCAAGGACGTCGGCCGCTCCTACGAGGCGGTCATCCGGGTCAACTCGCAGTCCGGCAAGGGCGGTATCGCGTACGTCCTGAAGAACGACCACAAGCTGGAACTGCCGCGCCGGATGCAGATCGAGTTCTCCAAGCTCATCCAGGCGAAGACGGACGCCGAGGGCGGCGAGGTCACGCCGAAGGCCATCTGGGGGGCCTTCGAGGACGAGTACCTGCCCAACCCCGAGAACCCGTGGGGCCGGCTCCAGGTCAAGAACAACCAGTCGACCACCGACACCGACGGCGTGGACACGCTGAAGGTGGAGGCCACGGTCGACGGCCAGGACACCGTGCTGACCGGCTCGGGCAACGGTCCGATCTCGGCGTTCTTCGACGCGCTGCAGTCCGTCGGCATCGACGTACGCCTGCTGGACTACCAGGAGCACACGATGAGCGAGGGTGCCTCCGCGCAGGCTGCCTCCTACATCGAATGCGCCATCGACGACAAGATCCTGTGGGGGATCGGAATCGACGCGAACACGACGCGCGCCTCCCTGAAGGCGGTCGTCTCGGCCGTCAACCGCGCGACGCGCTGACCAGTCGTAACGGGGATTGTGGGGCTCTGCCCGCCGTTGTCCGGCGGGTGGAGCCCCGTCACATACCGGCCAATCCCTGTGAGGGTCACGGAAAGGTCTCCTCCGGGGTGCTGACTCCTCCTCATGGATGTGGCTAACATCACGCAAGCGCGGCGACGCTGCCGTGCGGCGTGACGGAGGTGCGACGTGCTGCCAGGACGGGGACGAAACGGCCATGCCGCCAGGTTTTCGAGCATCCTGGGCACCCGTATCGCATGGACGGCCGCCGGTGACGGGGAGTTCTTCTGCCCCGGCTGCGGCGGCGACCGCAACTACCAGCGGCTGACCGGACAGCGCCGCTTCACCCTGCTCGGCCTGCCCGTGCTGCCGCGCGGCGAGACCGGCCCGGTCGTGGAGTGCGCCGCCTGCCGCCGCCACTTCGGCACGGACGTCCTCGACCATCCGACGACGATTCGCTTCTCCGCGATGCTCCGCGACGCCGTGCACACCGTCGCCCTCGCGGTGCTGGCAGCGGGCGGCGCCGGTTCCCGTACGGCACTGGAGGCCGCCGTGCTGGCCGTGCGCGTCGCCGGCTTCGACGACTGCACGGAGGAGCAGCTCGCCGCCCTCGTCGAGGCGCTGGCGGCGGACACCGGCCGGATCTCCGGCGAGCCCTGCGGTGCGGGGCTGGCCATAGAGCTGCACGAGGCACTGGACCCGCTCGCCCCGCACCTCGCCACCGTCGGCCGCGAATCGATCCTGCTCCAGGGTGCCCGCATCGCCCTGGCGGACGGGCCGTACACCCCGGCCGAGCGGGACGTCCTCGCGACGGTGGGGGCGGCGCTGACCATCTGCTCGGACGACGTGACCCGGCTGCTGGCGGCCGCCGCGCGTACGCCGTCGTAGGAGACGTCCCCGCGTTACTCCCCGGGGAGTAGTGCGCGGCCCGTGCCGCCCCGGGCAGTACCCCTCAACTCGCCCTCGCGCCCGACGAACCCGTCCCCGCGCGCCGGGAGTCTGGAGAGCGTTCCAGACACCCGATGCGGAGGGAGCCCGGCTGATGGGGGACACAAGGACACGTACGGGGCGACGGCGGGTCGTGCCCTGGGTGGTGGTCGGGCTGTGGCTGGCCGCGCTCGTACTGCTCGGGCCGCTCGCCGGGAAGTTCTCCGGCGTCCAGCAGAACCGCGCGGTCGACTATCTGCCCGACAGCGCCGACTCCACCCAGGTGGCCCGGATCCAGGACCGGTTGCCCGGCGGGGAGTCGACCGACCTGGTGCTCGTGTACCACCGGGACGGCGGTCTGACCGACGCCGACCGGCGCACCGCCGCCGAGCAGGCCGAGAAGGTGAGCGGCGCCTATGACCTGACGAGTGATACGCGGGGCGTCCCGTCCGCGGACGGCTCCACCCTGATGTACCCGGTCTCCAGCACCCAGCCGGGCCAGGACGAGGAGGCCCGGGACGCCTTCGTCGACGGGGTACGGGACATCGCGGAAGGCGGCGGCGGGCTGAGCGTCGAGGTCGGCGGGCCGGGGGCGCTGAACACCGATATGAACAAGGTGTTCGGGACGCTCGACGCCACGCTGCTGCTCGCCACGCTCGGCGTCGTCACCGTGCTGCTCATCCTCATCTACCGCAGCCCCTTCCTGTGGCTGGTCCCGCTCGCCGTGGCGGGCGTCGCCGCCGCCACGGCGATGGCCGCCGGATACGGGCTGCACGAACTGTTCGACGTCACCGTCACCGGCCAGAGCGGCGGCGTGATGACCGTGCTGGTCCTCGGTGCCGGCACCGACTACGCGCTGCTGATCGTCTCCCGCTACCGCGAGGAACTGCGGCGCCACGAGCGGCCGTACGACGCCATGCGCACCGCCCTGCGCGGCTGCGGACCGGCCGTCCTCGCCTCCTCGGGGACCGTCGCGGCCGGGCTGCTGTGCCTGCTCGCCGCCGACCTCAACAGCAGCAGCGGTATGGGGCCGGTCGGCATGGTCGGGGTGCTCGCCGCGCTGGTCGCCATGACGACCCTGCTGCCCGCGGTGCTGGTCCTGCTCGGGCGGCGCGTCTTCTGGCCGCTCATCCCCGCGTTCGGGAGCGAGCCGAAGGCCCGGCGGTCGCTGTTCGCCGCGATGGGCACCTCGGCGACGCGCCGGCCCGCCCTGGTGCTGGTCGGTGGGGGCGTGCTGCTGGGTGCCCTCGCGCTCGGCATGCTCAATCTGACCGGCAGCATCAAGCAGGAGGACTCGTTCACCGAGCGGCCCGAGTCGATCACCGCGATGCAGACGCTGGCCCGGGAGTATCCCGAGCGCAGCAGCCGGCCCGTCACCGTCATCGCCCCCGAAGGCCGTGCCCAGGCGGTGCTGGACCGGGCCCGTGCGACCGACGGTGTCGCCGAGGTGGCGCCGGGGCGCAGCGGGTCGGGCTGGATCGAGATCGCCGTCTTCACCACCGCCGCGCCGGAGACCGCGGGTGAGACCCGGACCATCGAGGCGCTGCGGGCCGGGCTGGACCCTCAGGGTGCGTACGTCGGCGGGCCCAGTGCCCAGCAGATCGATCTGGCCGACAGCGAGTCCCGGGACCGCAAGGTGGTCGTGCCGTTGGTGCTCGCCGCCGTGTTCGTCATCCTGGTCGGCCTGTTGCGCAGCCTCGTCGCACCGTTGCTGCTGCTGGCGGCGGTGGTCGCGGTGTGGGGTGCGGCGCTGGGCATCGGCGGGCTGGTGTTCGAGCCGGTGTTCGGGTTCGGCGGTACGGATCCGGGGCTCGGGTTGCTGTCCTTCGTGTTCCTGGTCGCCCTCGGGGTCGACTACGGCATCTTCCTGATGCACCGTATGCGCGAGGAGTCCATGCGGGGGGCCGAGCCGGAGGTGGCCGCGTTGACCGCGTTGCGGACGACGGGTGGGGTGATCGCCTCTGCGGGGGTCGTGCTCGCGGCGACGTTCGCTGTGCTGACGACGCTGCCGATGGTCGGGCTGGTGGAACTCGGGTTCGTCATCGCTGTGGGGGTGTTGCTGGATACGTTCCTGGTGCGTACGTATCTGGTGACCACGGCGAGTGTGCTGTTGCGGCGGCGGGTGTGGTGGCCGGGGAGGCTCTCGCGTGCACCGGAACCGCCTGTCGAGGCTGAGCCGGGGCGGGTGCGCACGCATGCCCGCAGCTAGCTGAGGATGTGACCGTGCAGGCACCCACCATCGGTAATCGGATCATCGCGGCGATCAACCGCGACCCCCTGACCGCCCCGCACGCCCTCCGTAACGACGCCCTGCTCGCGGTCGCCGCCGCCGCGGTCGCCGTCGGGCTCGGGCTGCTCGGGGGTGACGGGGGCGGGCCCGACGCGCTGGGGTGGGTGCTGCTGGTCGCGTGCAACGTGCCGATCGTGTGGCGGCGGCGTCGGCCGTTGCTCGTGCTGCTCGGGGTCGTGGCCTGTGTCGCCCCGTACCACGCCCTCGACAACCCGCACTCCGCGCCGACCCCGGCCACGTACATCGCGCTCTACACCGTCGCCGTCACCGGCCGCCCGCTGCGTGCCGTCCTGGTCGGGGCCGGCGCCCTCACCGTCTCGACCAGCACGATGCTCACCATCAACGCCCACGAGGCCCTGAGGATGCTGCAGATCTCGGGCTGGGTGGTCGCCGTGCTGTTCTGCGGCGTCGACGTGCGGTTCTACCGCCAGTACGTCGCCTCCATCGTGGAGCGGGCCGAACGGGCCGAACGGACAAGGGAGGAGGAGGCCCGGCGGCGGGTCGCCGAGGAGCGGCTGCGGATCGCCCGGGACCTGCACGACCTGCTCGCCCACAGCATCACCCTCATCGGCGTGCAGACCTCCGTCGCCGCCCATGTGCTGTCCGCCGACCCCGAGCGGCTCGACCGGGAGACGGTCGCCAAGGCCCTCGACGACATCGCCGAGACCTGCCGCAGCGCCCGCGGCGAACTCCGTACGACGCTGGAGGTGCTGCGCGAGCACGGCCCGCCGGAGGCCCGCGGCCCGCTGCCCGGCCTCGACGGCCTGCCCGACCTGGCGCAGGCCGCGCGGCTGGCCGGTGCCCGGGTCGAGCAGACCGTACGGATACGGCACGCACCGCCCGCCGTCGGCGCCGCCGCCTACCGCATCGTTCAGGAGGCCCTGACGAACGCCGTACGGCACGCCGGACCCGACGTCTCGGTCCGGGTGGAGCTGGACGAACGGCAGGGCGCCCTGCGTCTGTCGGTCAGCGACGACGGCACCGGACCGGTCCCCGGCGGCACCCCGGGCTTCGGACTCGTCGGAATGCGGGAGCGGGCCCGGAGCGTGGGTGGCACACTCGACGCCGGACCGCGTCCCGGGGGCGGATTCGAGGTGGCCGCGGTCCTGCCGCTGACCACGACGGGGAAGAGGACCGGATGACCATCCGCGTACTGCTCGCGGACGACCAGACCCTGGTGCGGGAGGCGTTCGCGATGCTCGTGGAGTCGGCCCGCGACATGGAGGTCGTCGGCCAGGCCGCCACCGGCCGGCAAGCCGTGGAACTGGCCCGCAGCGGGCGCGCCGACCTCGTGCTGATGGACATCCGCATGCCCGACCTGGACGGCATCGAGGCGACCCGGCTCATCGCGGCCGACGACGACCTCGCGGGCGTCCGCGTCCTGGTCCTCACCACCTACGACACCGACGAGTACATCGTGGACGCCCTGCGCGCCGGCGCCTCCGGGTTCCTGGTCAAGGACACCAGGCCGGCCGAACTCCTCGACGCCATCCGCACGGTCGCGGCCGGGGACTCCCTGCTGTCGCCCGGGCCCACGGCACGGCTGATCGAGCGGTTCCTGCGCAGCCCCTCCGCACCGGTGACCGGCGGCCCGGAGTGTCTGTCCGAGCGCGAGCGGGAGGTGCTGGCCCTGGTCGCGCGCGGCCTCAACAACACGGAGATCGCCGAGGTGTTGGGCCTGAGCCCGCTGACCGCGAAGACCCACGTCAGCCGCATGATGGGGAAGCTGGCGGCGCGGGACCGGGCGCAGTTGGTCATCGTGGCGTACGAGTCGGGGATCGTGACACCGGGGAACATCTGACGGACAGGCACGGTCCGACGCCCCCGTTTCAGGAGCAGGATGAGACTCGTCAGCCGCACCCTCCTCGTCACCACGGTCCTCCTCACCGGCCTCACCGGCCTCACCGCGACGACCACCGCCTCGGCCGCCCCCGGCTGCACGTCGTCCGTCCCGTACGTCTCGGGCGAGGGCGGCTACGACACGTACCGCATCCCCGCCGCCGTCCCCACGGGCAAGGGCACCGTCCTCGCCTTCGCCGAGGGCAGACGCGGCGGCGCGGGGGACACCGGCGCCATCGACGTCGTCCTCAGACGCTCGGCGGACGGCGGCTGCACCTGGGGTCCGCTCACCGTCGTCGCCGCCGGGAAGGGCGACACCCGGGGCAACCCGGCACCCGTCGTCGATCCGCGCACCGGCGCGGTCGTGCTCCTCACCTCCTACAACAGCGGCAAGGTGACGGAGGCCCAGATCATGCGGGGCGAGGTCACGCCCGAGCAGAGCCGCCGGGTGTTCGTACAGCACAGCCGGGACGACGGCCGGCACTTCACCGCACCCCGCGAGATCACCGCGCAGGTCAAGCGCCCGTCCTGGCGCTGGTACGCGACCGGCCCCGGCCACGCGATCGCCCTCACCCAGGGCCCCTACGCGGGCCGGCTGGTCGTCCCCGCCAACCACTCGGCGGCCCCGCCCGCCGGCTCCCCGGACACCGGCCAGGAGCCCCGCCACTACGGCGCCCACGCGCTCCTCAGCGACGACGGCGGCAGGACCTGGCGGACGGGCTTCGTCGACGACTCCTACGACGGGGTGAACAACGCCAACGAGTCGATCGCCGCCCAGCTCCCCGACGGCAGGGTCTACTTCAACGCCCGCGACCAGCACGGCACCAGCCCCGGCAACCGTCTCGACAGCCACTCGCGCGACGGCGGCCGGTCCCTCGACCGGCCGTACACCGTGCAGCCCACCCTGAACGACGTCCCGGTCGTCCAGGGCAGCGTCCTGCAACTCGCCGGAAAGCGCGCGCCGTTGCTGTTCTCCGGCCCGTCCGTCCCCACCGCTCGCCGGGCGATGGCCCTCTGGCGCAGCACCGACGGCGGCGCCACGTTCACCAAGGCGCTGACGCTCTCCCAGCAGCCCGCGGCCTACTCCGACCTGGTGCCGCTCGGCCGGAAGACGGTGGGGATCCTCTACGAGACGGGAGCCCAGGGGACCTACGAGACGATCGAGTTCCGCCGCCTTCTCGTCGGTGACCTTTAGAGCAGCCCGGCCGCCGCCAGGTACTTCCCGACCCGCTCCACCTCGTCCGGCGACAGCGGCACCTGCGGCTCCGCCGTCGCCGGGCAGTCGATCACGCCCCGCAGGTGCAGCGCGGCCTTGAAGGCGCCGATCGCCGAGGAACCGGGGCCCATTCGGGCCGGGTCGCCGACCGACACCATGCCGAACAGGGCGCACAGCCGCTCCTGTTCGGCACGGGCCTCCTCCCGGTCCCCGGAACGGCACAGGCGGTCCAGGCGGACGTAGCCGTGCGGGTCGACATTGCCGAGGCCGGGCACCGTCCCGTCCGCGCCGAGCGCGAGCGCCGCGTCGACGATCAGCTCGGAGCCGGTCAGCACGCTGAAGCCGGTGATGCCCTGGCGGTCCCGGGCGCCGGTCAGGACCTGGCGGAAGGCGGCCAGGTCGCCGCTGGAGTCCTTCAGCCCGGCCAGGACACCGTCGGCGGCCAGTTCCAGGACCACGTCAGCGGGCAGCTTCGTGTGGACGGCGACGGGAAGGTCGTAGGCGATGACCGGGACCGGGCTGCCGGCCGCGACCGCGCGGTAGTGGCGGGCGATCTCCGCCGGGTGGGTGCGGGCGTAGAACGGGGCGGTGACGACGACCGCGTCCGCTCCGGCCTCCGTCACCGACGCGACATGGTCCAGGACCCGGGCCGTCGTCATGTCGATCGCCCCGGCCAGCACCGGGAGCTGTCCGCTCACGTGGGCCGCGACCGACTCGACGACCAGTCTGCGCTGCCGGTCCGGCAGATATGCCGCCTCGGACGTCGAGCCGAGCACGAACAGTCCGCTCACCCCGCCGGCCAGCAGATGGTCGACCAGCCTGAGCAGCGAGGGGACGTCCACCTCGCGGTCCGGTGTCAGGGGCGTGCACACGGGCGGGATGACACCGGTCAGCGGGGTGAGGGTCATGGAGCCTCCATCGGGGCGCTCTGGCGGACGAGGTCGCGGGTCGACTCGTCCTCCTGGACAGGATGGTGGCAGCGGAAGCGGTGGGCGGGGGCCGACGCGGCCGAGAAGTCCGGCATCGCCTCCGCGCACGTCCCGTCCGCCTTCCAGCAGCGCGTCCGGAACGGGCAGCCGCTCGGCGGGCGCGTCGCCGACGGCACCGGACCGACCAGCGGGATCGGGTCGATCGGGTCGAGCAGGCCGGGCGTGGCGGAGAACAGGGCGCGGGTGTACGGGTGCCGGGCCCGGTCGGTCACCAGGGCGGCCGGGGACTCCTCCACGATCCGGCCCAGGTACATGGTGATCACACGGTCGCTCATCCGCCGCACCGTCTGGATGTCGTGCGAGACGAAGACCAGGGCCAGGCCCAGGCGTTCCTTCAGATCCAGCAGGAGGTTGAGGATCTGCGCCCGGACCGACACGTCCAGGGCGCTCGTCGGCTCGTCCGCCACGACCAGGTCCGGGTCCAGCGCCAGCGCCCGGGCGATCGCGACGCGCTGCCGCTGCCCGCCCGACAACTGGCCCGGCAGGGCGTCGGCGAGGGCCCGGGGGAGACCGACGAGGGACATCAACTCCCGCACCCGGTCCTCGCGTTGGCTTCTGGTGCCCCGGTCGTGCACATCCAGCGGGTCCCGCAGGATCTGCCGGACGGGCAGACGGCGGTTCAGGGCCGTCGACGGGTCCTGGAAGATCATGCCGGTACTGCTGCCGACGGCCCGTCGGCGCTCGGCGGCCGGCATCGCCCACAGGTCCCGGCCCCGGAACGACACCATCCCTCGGGTCGGCCGCTGCACCCCCACCAGCACCTTCGCCAGCGTGGACTTCCCGCAGCCCGACTCGCCGACCACACCGACGGTCTCGCCGGGCGCGATGGCCAGGTCGGCGCCGGTCAGGGCGTACACCCGGTCCCGGGTGAACAGGCCGCCGCTGCGGGCCTTGTGGACGACATGCGCCTCCGCCAGCTCCACCAGGGCCGGACCGGGCGGCTCGACCAGTTCGCTCATGACACCGCCTCGGGCTCGGTGGCCGACAGCTCTATGGCCGGGTGATGGCAGGCCGCCGTGTGTGCCTCGGGGCCGGCCAGGACCGGAGCGGTCGTACGGCAGATCTCGCTCGCGCGCGGGCACCGGTCCGCGAACCGGCAGCCCGCCGGGAAGTCGGCCGGAGACGGCACGACGCCCTTGATCTGCGTCATCCGCTCCTGCGCCGACTCCAGCGACAGCACACTGCCGAGCAGGCCGCGCGTGTAGTGGTGGGCCGGTGCCTCCACCAGGTCGGCGGTCACGCCCGTCTCCACGATCTGCCCGCCGTACATCACCACCACCCGGTCGGTGACGTCCGCGATCAGTGCCAGGTCGTGCGAGACGAGGACCAGCGCGAAGCCCAGCTCCTCGCGCAGTCGCAGCAGCAGCTCTATGACCTGGGCCTGCACGGTCACGTCGAGGGCGGTCGTCGGCTCGTCGGCGACGATCAGCTTCGGGTCGCGGGACAGGGCCATGGCGATCAGGACGCGCTGGCGCTGCCCGCCGGACAGTTCGTGCGGGTAGCTGCGCAGGGTGCGCTCGGGGTCGAGGCCGACCATCGTCAGCAACTCGGCCGGACTGCGCCGCCCGCCGCGCCTGACGACCTGCTTGAGCTGGGCGCGGATCGTCATCGCCGGGTTCAGCGACGACAGCGCGTCCTGGTAGATCATCGCCATCTCGTGGCCCAGCAGCTTGCGGCGTACGCGCATCGGCTCGGCGATCAGATCCCGCTGCCGGAACCGCACCTGTCCGCTGACGCGCGCCCCCTTCGGCTGAAGGCCCATGACCGCCAGCGCGGTCAGCGACTTGCCGCAGCCCGACTCGCCGACCAGGCCCAGCACCTCACCGGGATGCACCTCGAAGCTGATGCCGTCCACGATGTCCACGCCGCCGTGCCGCTGGTCGAAGCCGATCGCGAGGTTCTCCACCGCGAGCACGGGCTGACCGTCCCGGGGCAGCCGGCGGGCCCGGGCCCGCAGCCGCCGGGCCGCCTCCGCGAGCCCGGGCAGTTGCACGACCTCCCCGCTGCCGGGCTCCGGAGCCTGCAGCCGGTCGTCGCCGGGCGCGTCCACCTCCCGCGCCGACGGGGCCGCCCAGGCGTCGGACACGCCCTCGGACAGGATGTTCAGCGACAGCACCGTGACCAGCATCAGCAGCCCGGGGAACACGGTCGCCCACCAGCCGCCGGTCAGCACCATGTTCTTGCCGTCCGCGATGACACTGCCCCAGGACGGGTCGGGCGGCCGTACACCCGCCCCGATGAAGGACAGCGACGCCTCGAAGACCACCGCCTCGGCGACCTGGACCGTGCAGAACACCAGCACCGGCGCGGCACAGTTGATCGCCACGTGCTTCAGCACGATGTGCGGGGTCCGGGCGCCGATCACCCGTTCCGCCGTCACATAGTCCTCGCCGTACTGATCGAGGACGTTCGCCCGGACGACCCGTGCCACCGGTGGCGTGAACAGGAACGCGATCGCGCAGATCAGCACCGTGATGCCACCGCCGAACACCGCCACCAGCACGGCGGCCAGCGCGATGCCCGGGAACGCCATCACGACGTCCAGACAGCGCATCAGCGTCTCGTCGACCGCCTTGCGCGAGGTGGCGGCGATCGCCCCGAGCAGCGCGCCGACCACCAGCGCCAGACCGGTGGCGCCGAGCCCGATCGCGAGCGACCAGCGCGCCCCGTACATCAGCCGGCTGAGGATGTCCCGGCCGAGGCTGTCCTGGCCCATCCAGTGCGCGGCGGAGGGATGCCCCGTGCCGTCGACCGGCGGCTGCTGGTCGAGCGGGTCGTGCGGGGCGAGGACCGGAGCGAGCAGCGCCATCAGGACGACGACCGCCAGGAAGCAGACGGCGACCTTGGACAGCAATGGCAGCCGGCGCCAGCCGCGCAGCCGCACACCGGGCCGGGACAGCGTCTCGGTGAGGCTCTTGCGGGTCATCATGTGGTCGCATCCCTCAGTCGCGGATTGACCAGCAGGTAGAGGACGTCGATGACGAGGTTCACGACGACGAACCCGGCCGCCGTGGTCAGGACGACGCCCTGGACGACGGCCGGATCGCCGTTCTTCACGGCGTCGATCATCAGCTTGCCCATGCCGGGCAGCGAGAAGATCGTCTCGATGACGACCGCGCCGCCGAGGAGATAGCCGACCCGCAGGCCGAGCACGGTGAGGGGATTGATCAGGGCGTTTCTGAGGACGTTCCGCCCGACCACGACCCGGGGCGGCAGCCCGCTCCCGATCGCTGTCCGTACGTAGTCCTTGTCCAGCTCCTCCACCACGGCCGTCCGCACGATCCGGGTCAACTGTGCCGCCACCGGCAGGGAGAGGGCGAAGGCGGGGAGCGTCATGGTCTTCAGCCAGCCCGTGAAGGAGTCGGCCGGGTTGATGTAGCCGCCGGTCGGGAACCAGCCCAGGTCGACCGCCAGATACTGGATCATCAGCAGCGCCAGCCAGAAGCCGGGCGCGGCGACGCCGGTCAGCGACACGACCCGGATGATCTGGTCGGGCAGCCGGTCCCGGTAGATCGCCGCGGTCACCCCGCCCAGCAGGGACAGGACGACCGCGATGCCCAGGCCCAGGAAGGTGAGCTGGAGGGTGAGCGGCAGCGCGGTGGTGACCTGGTCGATCACCGGCGCCCGGGTCAGCGCGCTGGTGCCCATGTCGCCGTGCAGCACGTCGGCGACGAAGTCCACGTAGCGCACGGGCAGCGGGTCGAGCAGGCCGTGTTCCTCCCGGAAGTCGTGGAGCTGCTGGGGTGTCGGGTTGGCGCCCTGGAAGAACGCGGACGCCGGGTCGACGTCCGAGAACCGCATCACCAGGAACACGAACAGCACGATGCCGAGCATCAGCGGCACGAGCAGGGCGATACGGCGGAGCAGAATCCGTACGACGGCGATCACGTGGCGAAGGCCCTCCTGTCCGCTAGGCCCACTTGGCCTGGAGGAGGTTGATTCCGGGGTACGGCTGCGGCCTTATCCCGCTGAGCCGTTTCGGGTTCCAGGCCGTCATCAGCTCGTTGTGGACGACCGGGTAGAGCACGGCCTGTTCGGCGACGACGTCGATGTAGTCCTGGACCATCGTCGTCTTCTTCCCGGCGTCCGGCTCCCGGGTGGCCCGGTCCATGTCCCTGAAGAGCGCCTTGGCGACGGAGTTGCCCGCCCACCGCGTGTACTGCATCCACAGGTTCTCGGGCCCGTAGTTGTAATGCATGATCAGATCGGCGTCGAGGCCGAACTGGTTGGGGTTGGAGGCGGCGGCCACCACTTGGTAGTCCTGCTTCTGGTCCATCTTGGTGAAGACGGCCGTGGTCTCCTGCGGCGACAGGGTCGTGCGGACACCGATCGCGTCCCAGGAGGACTTGATGGTCGGCAGGCAGTCCACGATCCAGCTCACGTTCACGGCGAGGATCTCGACGCTCAGCCCCTTGACCCCGGCGGCCTTGAGCAGCGCCTTCGCCTTGTCCGGGTCGTAGTCGTAGACGGACTTGGCCCGGCGGTAGGACGGGTTGCTCTCGTCGAGGAAGGAGCTCGCCGGCTTCCCGCGGCCCTTGAGCGCGACCTCCACCATCTTCTCGGTGTCGATGGCGTAGTGCAGGGCCTGGCGCACGCGCACGTCGTCGAAGGGCTTGTGCTTGGTGTTGAACATCAGGAACAGGTTGTTCATCCCGGCCCCGCCGGCGACCGTCAGACCGCCGCTCTCCAACTGGCCGATGTTGGCGTACGGGATGTTGTCCGCGATCTGCGCCCCCGCGCTCGACCCCGAGATCTTCGCGACGCGGGGCGCGGCGTCCACGATCGTCAGCCAGTTCATCTTCCGGAAGGCGGGCTTGCGCGGCCCGTTGTAGCCGGCGAACGCCTCGAAGGTGGTGTTCGACTTCGGATGGTGAGCGGTCTGCCGATACGGCCCCGAGCCGATCGCCTTGCCCTTGATGGCCTCGTCCCAGCCACCCGGCACGGAGAACACGTGCTTCGGCATGATCTTGGCGAGCGTCAGCCGGGAGAGCCCGTCCGGGAAGGGGAACTTGAGCACGAGTTCCACGTTCTGCGCGTCGATCTTCCGGACCTCCTTCAGCCAACTCGCGAAGAACCCCTTGGCGAGGGTCTGGGTGTCCGGATCGAGGATCCGCTCGAAGACGAACACGACATCGTCGGCGGTGACGGGCTTCCCGTCGTGGAACTTCGCACCGGCCCGCAGCGCGAACTTCCAGGACGTGCTGTCCGGGTCCTTCGGCACCTCGGTCGCCAGGGCCGCGTACGGCTCGCGGGAGATCGGATCGGTGTCCAGCAGACCCTCGTAGATGTGGTTGTTGGCGGCCATGCAGAACGCGGACGCCGTCTGGGTCGGGTCCCAGCTTCCGTCGTTGCCGTAGCCGATCACCGCGGTGAGCGTCCGGTCCTGGCCGTCGCCCCCGCCGGTCTCGTTGGTGGACTCCGGCCCCGACGAACAGGCCGACAACGACGCGGAGACGGCGGCGGCCGCGCCCAGCGCGCCGGTGTACTTCAGGAAGGTCCGGCGGTGCGGCGCCGGTACGTCGTGGGTCACGTCGCGCACGGGTCCTCCAGCGGAGAGGTCTGGAAAGGGTGTGAAGGGGCGGGAGATACGACGTCCTACGTCCTGCCGGTCAGCGCGACCATAGGAGGGGGCGTGGGGGCGGTCAAGGGGTCGCACACGAATGGCGTATCTGCCAGAGGTCGCACCAATGACACTGTGAAATGGCATGAGTTGACGGCCTATCAGGACGGGCTCGGCACTGGGTACCGCCAGAGGTGGGACGTGGGACGTTCGAGGCGCGTACGATGCGGCGCATGTCCGAGGAGCCCAGGACCAGCCGGATACAGCGCCAGGTCGTCCAGCTCATCCTCGACCGCAGACTCACCGCCGGCGCGCCGCTGCCCACCGAGGCCGAACTGATGGAGTCCCTCGGCGTCAGCCGCAACTCCGTCCGCGAGGCCCTCAAGGCCCTCCAGGCCCTCGACATCGTCGAGATCAGACACGGCTACGGCACCTATGTCGGCAAGGCCTCCCTCACCCCGCTCGTCGACGGCCTGACCTTCCGCACCCTGGCCCGGCACGACGACGACACCGCCGCCCTCGCCGAGATCCTCCAGGTCCGCGAGGTGCTGGAGGAGGGCCTGATCCGCCGGGTCGCCGCGACGGTCACCGAGGCGGAACTGGACAGGCTGGAGGGCGTGGTGACCCGCATGGAGTCGGCCAGTGCCATGGCCCGGTCCTTTCCCGACCTCGACCGCGAGTTCCACGAGGCCCTGTACGCCTCCCTCGGCAACGCCCTCGTCCCCCAGCTCCTCGGCGCCTTCTGGACGGTCTTCCGGCGAGTCTCCGGCGCCCGAGGCTGGACCGACGACCCCACCCCCGAGATCACGGTCCGCCGCCACCGCGACATCGTCACCGCCCTCCGCGCCCGCGATGTGGAGGGCGCGCAGCGGGCGATGGCGGTCCACTTCCGGGGGATCGAGGCGCGGGCGGCGGAGGAGTCGCGGGGGGTGGGGTGATTCCGCTCCGGAATGATTTCGCTGCGAGGTGATGCGGCTCCCGGTCGAGCGGCCGCGGAGCATGATGAGGGGCGTGACCGAACTGTGGAACGAGAGTGACGCCGGCGTCCTGAGACTGCCTTCCGGCCGGCTGGTACGGGGACGAGGCCTCCGACACCCCCTCGACCCCGGCGCGCCCGTTCCCTCCTACGGCGTCTACCTGCTCGGCAGCCAGCCACCCGAGGTGCCCTGGGCATCGGGCTGGATCCGCTGGCCCGACTTCCGCCTCCCGTCGGACCGGCCGGCCGCCCGTGTGGTGCTGGCCGACGCGTGGGAACGGGCCGCCGGGGAGCGCGTGGAGATCGCCTGCGGTGGTGGACGCGGCCGCACGGGCACGGCCCTGGCGTGTCTGGCGGTGCTGGACGGGGTGCCGGGGGAGGAGGCGGTGGCGTATGTGCGGCGGCACTACGACCGGCGGGCGGTGGAGACGCCCTGGCAGCGGCGGTATGTGAGGAAGTTCGGGCGGTGACGGGTCGGGCCGGACCGGTCACAGAGTCAAGCTCATGATGAGGCGATCTTCGCCAGGACCGAAGTAGTTCCTGGTGGGACCAGCCGTCCCTTCTTTTTCAGCGAACCCCAGGGATCGGTAGAGGCTGATCGCGGAGGCGTTGGCGGGTTCGACGCTCAGCAGAACCTCCCGGACTCTCAGGCTCCGCAGGTGGCAGAGCGTTTCCCGCATCAGTTCGCGCCCCAGGCCCGCCCCTCGCCGACGCGGGGCGACGGCCAAGGCGAGGATCCATCCCCTGTCTCCGCTCCCCACGGCCAGGGCGTACGCACAGATCCTCTCGCTGTCGTCCACGACGACGAGAGTGAATCCGGCGTCGAACAGCTGGCGTAGGACGAAGAAGGGATAGGCGACGTCCGCGAAGACCTCTCGGTCCAGTTGCGCGATGTGTGGAAGATCCTCTTCAGTGGCGGTACGAAAGAGCAATCTGGATTCCATGTCTCCAACCGGCTGTCATGGGGCCGATACTTTAGCGCGTACGGACCGCGAGATCGCTACCTTGAAGCATGCGGTCACAGCTTCAGCCTGCCTGGGAATCGTTCGAACCTCACGATTACCTCACCAGCAACTACCTTGTCATGAACCCCAATGACGCGTCGATCATCGCGAAGGTCCGCGATCATTTCAGTGACCATTTCCAAGGACGTCGTGGGAGGCAACGGTGCGAGGGAATAGACATCGGCTCCGGCCCCAACCTCTACCCCGCGCTCGTCATGCTCCCCTGGTGTGATCATGTCTCCCTGTTCGATGTGAGTCCTGCGAACGTGCACTACCTCACCGAACAGCTGCCTTCCTACGATGCGCTTTGGGATCAGTTCTGGGACCTCCTGAGCAGCCATCAGGCGTACCAGCCCGAGGCAGGGCCGAGGAGTTCCTTCCGGGCGGCCGTCACCGTGGATGCAGCGAGCATTTTCGATCTCCGGAGCTGCTCGGGGCGCTGGTCCATGGGAACGATGTTCTTCTTGGCCGAGTCGATCACCATGACGCCCGAGGGGTTCCGCGATGCGGTGGCGTGCTTCATGAATGCTCTGCAGCCCGGCGCCCCCTTCGCCGCGGCTTTCATGGAACACTCCAGTGGATTCCGCATAGGGGCGGATCACTTCCCTGCGCACGACGTTGATGAAGGGCAGGTGCGCGACGCTCTGGTGGATCACGCGGAGGATTTGAGCATTCATCGCTGGGAGCGGGCCGACGGTCTCATTCATTCCGGTCACACGGGCATGCTGCTGGCCTGCGGGCGTCGCGAGGCCGGTCATCGGCCGTCTTGACGGTCGCCTGTCCCTATAGTTCCCTTGCCAGGCAGGTGGGTTGGCGTACTGGGGCTGCGCAGCGCTGATACGAGGGGGGCTCATGGCACAGGTGGTCCGCGCGTACGGAAACCCCAGCTGCCTCGAGGAATACCTGCCGGATCGTGACGAGCCGGTCGACCGATGGTTCACCGCTTCCAACAGTGGGAACGCCCGTGTGATCGCCAGAACGATAAGCGATCTCGCCCCGGCCGTACCTTCGGTGGTGATCGACCCCTTCTGCGGCGCGGGAAGTTCCTCCACGGCGGCCCGATTGCTCGGCATTCGATTCGCAGGCGTGGAGATCGACCCGGTGCTCGCCTGCGTCAGCCTCGCGAAAACCCAGTGCGGGCCCTCCCACGGCGCCGATCTGCCTCGGCCGCCCGAAAAACACGACGAACCGCGGCTCCGATGCCTCCGGCTGATCCGGGAGTTACAGAAGGAAGAGGGAGGCGGAGAACTGAGCGAGGATCAAATCCTGGCCGACCTGACCCGCGCGCCGGCACCGGTTCCCGGCAGCACAGTGGTGTGCGGGGATTCCACCGACCCGGCGAACTGGGCGGACCTGAGGCTTCCCGAGACGGAGGCGGTGATGTTCACCTCGCCGCCGTTCTACGGCAACTGGCATGGCCCCGATGTGCCGCCGTCCCTGCGCGCCGAGGCGTCCGACATCCTCTCCACGGCGCCGAACCGGGGACGTGCCGATGCCCGGACCGGCCAGCCTCGAGGCTACTGCGACCTCGTCGTCGGTGCTCTCCAGGCCATGGAATCGGTCGCGGTGCACGGAACCGCCGTCGTCGAGCACGAGCCCGGCGACTACGGCACCGGGAACAGGCTGGCCGTCCTGTCCGAGCGTATCCAGGGCGAGACGGCGGCTGACGTGGTCGAGGTCCTGGCGACCGGCGACTTCTCCGGAACCGGCACACTCTCCCTCGTGGTCTGCCGGTTCTGACGATGAGTTCGCAAACGCCGCGCAATCTCACGGAATTCGAGCTGATGGCTCAAGTGTCCCGCCTCGACCTCGCCGACGGGCACGCGAACCACACCCTGCATCCAGGAACGCTGAGAGCCCTGGAGGGCGCCTTCGCGGAGGCTCTGAAGGATGAGCGGCACGGTCTGGTTCACCGCGTCGAGCGTGAATTCCTGTCAGCGCTCGGAAAACACACCGGCCAACAGTATGCGGCCCACTCGTCACACATCGTCTATTCCGCCTCCGTCGGCGTCGACATCATGGCCAAGTACCTTTCTGTCCGGCGATACCGGACCGGAATGATCACGCCGACCTTCGACAATCTCCCGGCCCTCATGTCCATGACCGGTGTCGAACTGGTCGCCGTACCCGAGAAACGGGTGATGCCGGAACCCGATCTCGACGAGCTGGACCGGCTGGGTCTCGACGCCCTTTTTCTCGTCATGCCGAACAACCCGACGGGTACGGCCATGGACAGGGCCGCTGTGCGGCGCCTTGTCGAGTGGGGCGCGGAACGTCGTGTCCTGATCGTCGTGGACGCCTCGTTCCGTCTGCTGGAACCCACGGCCTGTGTCGACCTGATCGCCCTGGCGGAGGAGGCGGGCGCGGACGCGGTCACCGTCGACGACACGGGCAAGACCGTGTCCCTCCAGGACACCAAGGCCAGCGTGCTGTCCGTCACCCACCGGCTGCGGGAACCGGTCTCGGAGGTCGTCAGCCACTGTCTGCTCAATGTGTCCTGCCTCGACCTCCGGTTGCTGACGACCATCCTGACCATGCCGCCCGACTGTGACGAGATAGGGCGTGCCCGCGCCCTCGCCCGCCGCAACCGCACCGTGCTGCGCGAGATGCTGGCGGCGTGCGGCCGGACCGGATGCCTGCCGGACACCTCCCCGGGCCGGGACTCCGCGCTCAGCGTCGAATGGCTGCGCATCGGGCCCGACCGGGACCGGGTTCTGGGCCGGTGCCGTGACCAAGGGCTTCAGGTACTGCCCGGGCAGCCCTTCTTCTGGGCCGCGGACGGCGCCGGGAATCCGCCCACGGGGGAGTGGGTGCGCCTGGCGCTGCTGCGTGATCCCGAGGAGTTCCAGCGCGGCGCCGACATCTTCGTCTCAGCCCTGCGGACCGGCCCGTAAGGCCCCGCGAGGTCTGCCCCTGCCCACCCCTTGATCCTGAGGAACCCATGCCTGAGCCAGAGATCCTCATCACGGGCACCGACCTCGTGCCCGATCCGACGGTGGAGTACGTGAAGGCACGCGCCTACACGCCTCGCCGGGTCAGGCGGGACGACCTCACCGAGGGCGAGCTGATCGCGGCTCTGGACGGGGCCGTCGGCTATCTGATCGGGGGCTACGAGACGCCCACCGACAAGGTGTTCGCGTCGTCCGCCCGGTTGAAAGCGGTGGCCTTCGTCGGTACCGACTTCCGGCTCTACGTGCCGGGATGGCGTCGGGCCCGGGCGTTGGGCATGGAGGTGGTGAGCACCCCGGGAGCCAACACCCGGTCCGTGGCCGAGTTCACGCTGCTTCTGATGCTGACGCTGTCACGCTCGTTCGTCTCCGTGGCCGCCGCGGCGGAGCAGACGCACAGCGCCCCGGCCCCGGTGGGCCGCACACTGGCCGGGAAGCGTCTCGGCGTCATCGGGCTGGGCAGGATCGGGAAAGAGGTGGCACGGATCGCCCGCTTCGGCCTCGGCATGGAGGTGAGCTACACGGCGCCGCGCCGGGCCCCGGAGACCGAGGCGGAACTCGGGATACGGCACTGCCCGAAGTCACAACTGCTGCGATCGAGTGACATCGTGTCGCTGCATCGCCCCGGGCCCGCTCCCGGCGAGGGTCCCGAACTCTCGGCACGCGAGTTCGCGCTGATGCGGCCCGGCGCCCTGCTCGTGAACACGGTCCACCCGGATCTGGTCGACCTGTCGGCACTCCTGGCCGCCGTAGCGGACAAGGACCTGCGCTGCGCCTTCGACGGCCGGGGGCGGGGGTCCGCGTGGGAGGCGCTGATGGCGCTCGGGACCGATCGCTTCCTGGCCGTACCGACCATGGCCTACAACACGGCGGACGCCAACGAGGCGGCGAGCATGGCAGCGGCCCGGGCGGTGTGCGACATCCTGGACGGACGCCAGGCGGCGGAAGGAGCGTGCGCCGGTGTCCCCGACTGACCCGCCGGGCACGCCGAAGCCCCGGCGACTCCTCATCGCCACGGCTGTGGCCCACCTGCCCCGCTCGCCCGCCGGTGACCGACCCGGCCTCGTCAGCGCACGGCAGAAGATCATCGACCTCTTCACCACACGCCTCGGCTACACACACGTCAGCGATCTCGGGCTGGACCCCGACCGGAACGCCCTTTTGGACCAGTTGGAGCGGTTCGCCACGGCCCCGGACCGGCGTCCGGACGACATCGTCGCCGTTTATCTCGCAGGGCATGGCCAACTGCTCGGCTCGTCGCCGCGCCGGCACATGTTCTTTCCCGCCGACTGCGACCTGTCCAGACCCAAACAGGCCCTGCCGACCTCCCAGATCGCCTCAGTGCTGCTCGACGACACGGACATCAAGCAACTGCTCTTCCTGCTCGACACCTGTCACGCGGGCCAGGGCACGGGGGACGCCGTGGCCGCGGCCGTGGAGAGCCTGCGCCGCAGCCCGGACAACGACAACGCGGGGATCGCGTTCGTCGCCTCCGCGCAGCCGGCCCAGTCCGCGTTGGTGGAAGCCTTTCCCGAGTTGCTCACCGCGGCAGTGGACAGCCTTGCCACGGCGGGTGAGAAGCCCGAGCACCTCAGTCTGGGCTCCCTCGTCGCACACATGAACGCGAACATCAAACGGCCACCCACCCAGAGCATCGAGTGGCATGCGGCCAAGATGCTCGGTGACGTGCCCGCTTTCTTCCCGAATCCCCGGCGGCACAGCCGCACGTTCGAAGCGGATCTGGCGATGCAGCAGGCGATCGAATGGCAGGCCCAGGCAGTGCGCCGGGAAACGGAGCTGGCGCGGCGCATGCTGGTCCGTGCCAAAGCCTCCTTCGGAGACGAGGGAGGCTGGTGGTTCACGGGCCGACGACGAACGCTCACCGAGCTCACCGACTGGTTGCGGGACCCCGATGCGCTACGGCCGTCGGTGGTCGTGACCGGCGGGCCCGGCTCGGGCAAGACAGCGGTCCTTGGCCTCATCGCGGCGCTCACGAACACGGAACGTCACCACAGCGTGCCCGTCCACCTCCTCGAACTGCCGGAACGAGCCGTGCCCCGCCCCGGCTCCGTCGACGTCGTCATCTACGCCCAATCCCTGACTGACGAGGACATCCTCAACGGGCTCGCGGCCGCGGCACAGGTCAGGGCCCCCACCGTGGGCACCCTGCTGGACGCACTGACGGCGCGGGACCGGCCCTTCACGGTGATCATCGACGCCCTCGACGAAGCGGCCTCGCCGGACACGCTGACCACACAACTGATCCAGCCGCTCATCCGGTTCAGCAACGGAAACCTGCGGCTGCTCCTCGGCACGCGACCACATCTGCTCCGGCATCTGCAGACGGACGTCGAGATCGTTGATCTCGACAACGACACCTACGCCGACCGCGCGGCGCTCGGTGCTTACGCCCGGCGCGGACTCACCGAGTCTCAGCCGGGCAGCCCCTATGCCACTGCCCCTCCCTCCCTGGTGATCCAGGTCGCCCACGCCGTGGCCGATGCGGCGTTTCCCAGCTTCCTGGTGGCGCGCATCGTCTCGGGGACCCTCGCCGCACAGGACGTCCTCGCCGATCCACAGGACCCGGAGTGGTCCCAGGCGTTGCCGCGGACCGCCGACTCGGCCATGGCACAAGACCTGGACGAGCGCCTCGGCCCGGAGGCGGATCGCGCCCGGGACCTCCTGCGACCCCTCGCCTACGCCGAGGGGCAGGGCTTGCCGTGGGAGGACGTCTGGGGAGCGCTGGCTTCACGCCTGTCGGGGCACAGCTACAACGACGAGGATCTGCTGTGGCTCCAGCGCTCCACGGGCCGGTACGTGGTGGAGGCGACCGAGTCCGGGCACTCGGCTTACCGCCTCTACCACCAGGCCCTGGCCGAGCATCTGCGACGGGACTCCGACGCACGGGAAGCCCAGCGGGCGTACGTCGAGGTGCTCACGCGTCTGGTGCCGCGCAGTCCGTACCGGACCCTCGACTGGCCACGTGCGCATCCGTACACGTTGAGCCATCTCGCCACCCACGCGTCCATCTCGGGCGAGCTGGACGAACTCATGGCCGACCATGAGTTCCTCGTCCATGCCGAGCCGACGCCCCTGCTGCCCGCGTTGGAAAGGCTGACGACGGAATCCGCGCTCCGTTTGGCCGACCTCTACCGCACCTCCGCCGGCGACCATCGTCGCGCCAGTCCGCAGATCCGCCGGGAACTCCTGGCGATCGACGCACTGCGCTTCAAGGACCGGGACCTCGCCCGCCGGCTCAGCCGGAGCACTCCTTGGCGCCCGGTGTGGGCCACCGACAGTCAGATCACACGTGACTCGCAGGAACGGACCGGAGCGGTCAACGGGGTCGCCTGCGGCGAAGCCGACGGCGGTCCCGTCGCCGTCAGCGGGGGCACCGACGGCCTGGTGCGGGTATGGGATCTGCGTACCGGTGAGCTGCGCTCCGTCCTCTCCGGCCATCAGGGAGCCATCAACGCCGTCGCCTGCACCCACGTGGACGGCACTTCCGTCGCACTGACCGGGGGCGACGACTACACCGTGCGGGTATGGGACCTGTCGACGGGTGAGAGCCTCGCGGTACTGAGCGGCCAGGGCGGTGCGGTCAACGGACTGGCGTGCACGACGGTGAACCGGGCACCGGTCGCGGTCGTCGGTGGCGGCGATGCGGCGGTACGTCTGTGGGATCTCACCACGGGGGATCAACTGGCCTCCCTGGTAGGCCATCCGGGAGCCGTGAACGGAGTCGCCTGTACGACGGTGGACGACGTACCTCACGCGGTCAGTGTGGGAGCCGACGGCTCCGTGCGCCTGTGGGACCTGCAGGATCGCGTCGAACGCACGGTGTTCCACGGTCACACCAGTTGGGTCTGGGCCGTGTCGTCAACCCGCGTCGACGGCGTGCCCGTGGCGGTTTCGGGCGGTGGTGGCGACGGGCATCTGTGCGTGTGGGACCTCGACCGGCGTGCGGAACTGTCGACGCTCAGCGGTGACACCGGCTGGGTCAACGGAGTGGCCTGCGTGATCGCCGACGGCCGGCCGCTCGCGGTCGTAGGCGGCGGCGACTACACCGTCCGTGTCTGGGACCTGGCATCGGGCACACCAAGTGCCGTGCTGGAAGGGCACGCCGGCGCCGTCAACGCGGTCGCGGCCGCCGTGATCGACGGAGTCCCGATGGCGGTGACCGGCGGAGCCGACGGCTCGGTCCAGGTCTGGGACGTTCGGGCGGGCACACAGCGATGGGTGATGGAACCGCACGCCGGCGAAGGAGAAGCCGTACTCGTCGAAGACCCGGGGCCAGGATCGACGGCGTCCTCCGGAGGGTTCCGCGGCCACACCGGCTGGCTGTGGTCCGTGGCACACGCGGTGGTGGACGGTTCGTCGGTGGCGCTCACGGTGGGCGGCGACGGAGACGGGGCGGTTCGCATGTGGGACGCGCGTTCAGGAGCGCAGAAAGCGGTGCTGACCGGGCACACCGGGGCGGTCAACGCCGTAGCCTGCGCGATGGTCGACGGGGTCCCGGTAGCCGTCGTGGGAGGCGGGGGAGACTACGCGCTGCACCTCTGGGACCTCACGGATCGTCGGCACGAGACAGCGCTGCACGGACACGAGGACTGGATCTGGGGCCTGGACACCACCACGGCCGAGGGCCGTCCGATCGCTGTGACCGGCGACGCCTCCGGTGTCCTCCGCGCCTGGGATCTGAGATCGAGGGAGCAGCTCGTCTCCGCCACCGCCCACTCCGGAGTCGTCAATGCGGTCGTCTGCACCCGACTCGACGGCCGCCACGCCGTCGTCACCGTCGGTGATGACGGGCTGCTGTGCACCTGGGACCTGTTCACCGGACGTCGACTCTCCTCTCATCAGGCCCATTCCGGTGTGGCTCGCGGAGTCGCCTGCACGCGGCTTGACGACCGGGAGCTTGCGGTCACCGTCGGCGACGACGGAGCCATGCGGGTGTGGGACCTGCGGACCAGCGAGGAGGTGGCCGGCTTCGCCGGACACACCGGCGTGGTGAACGCCGTGGCGGCTCGGCGTGTCGACGGAGTTCCGGTAGCCGTGACAGTGGGCGACGACTACACCGTGCGTGCATGGGACCTGCGCAGGCGGGCGGAACTGCTGTGCTGGGCCACGCCCTACCCCGCACGGGCCGTCTCACTGACCACGGACGGGGACTTCGTCGTCGGCACAGGCCACGAGGTCCTCGCGTTCGAGCTGGGAATGACCAGTCTGTTCGCTCGCCGCTAGTCGGCATGTGGCCTGTCGGGGAGGACGACATGGCGCGCATCGTCTGCGTGCACGGAGTGGGGAAACAGCAGGCCGGCGAACAGACTCTGCTGGGCCAGTGGGTTCCGGCGCTGCGCGACGGATTGACCCGCGCCGGTGGGACGGCACAAGTCGCGGACACGGAGGTGGCGATGGCCTTCTACGGAGACCTCTTCCTTCCGCCCGGGCAACGGCTGGACGGGGACGAGCCCCACCTGGGCTGGTGGGACGTGTCCCCCGGCTGGGAGACGGAGTTCCTGATGGGGTGGTGGAGCCATGCCGCGGCGGCCGAACCACAGATAGTGGCTCCGGAAACCCAGAATCTCTTGTCCGGCACAAGCCGCACCGTGCAGGCCGCGCTGCTCGCCCTGTCACAGTCCAGGTTCTTCGCCGGACTCGCCGAGAAGGCAATGATCTCCGACCTGAAGCAGACGCACCGCTACCTCACCGATCCCGAACTGCGCACCCGCGCGCGTGATCGCGTACGAGCGCTCATCGGCCCCGACACGCGAGTCGTCGTGGCGCATTCGCTCGGCAGCGTCGTGGCCTACGAGGCGTTGTGTGCGGAGCCGGGGCACTCGGTCCGGTCCTTTGTCACCCTGGGTTCGCCGCTCGGCATACGCAACCTGATATTCGACCACATCGATCCCGTGCCCGTCAGCGGCATGGGGGCGTGGCCAGGGCCTTCCTCGACGACGTGGACGAACGTCGCCGATGCGCGGGATGTCGTCGCGCTCGTAAAGGATCTCCGGCCGTGCTTCGGCCCGCGCATCGTCTGTCACCTCGTGCCCAATGGGTCCCAGGCTCATGACGCCACCCACTACCTCACGAAAGAGGTCACAGGAGCGGCGCTCGCCATCGGGCTCGGCTGACAGCCGAGCCTCTCCTTCGGTCGCGGCACCTCATACCTTGGTCGCGCCGCCGTAGACCGACGGCCGACAGCGGACCCGGCATCCGCGTCGGCACAGTGACCGATATGGAAGAGACCAAGGGGATCAAGCAGGTAAAGGGGATCAGCCGGGCGAAGTTCCTGGCCGGGGCCGGGGCCGCGGCGGTGGGGGTCGCCGGGGCGGTGGGACCGGCCGGGCAGGCCCTGGCGACGGAAGCCGGGCACGGCCGGGGGCTGCGCCGACAAGGCGTCGTCTACACCGTCGGGGCGGGGGAGACACCGGGCACCGCGTGGAGCGCGCGCCGGATGCGGGCGGATGTGCGGGCCATCCGTGACGACCTGCACGCCGACACCATCGACGTCACGGGGGACGGCGTCGAACGGCTCACCGCCACCGCCGCCGAGGCCGCCGAACGCGGGCTGCACATCTGGCTGCAGCCGACCCTCGGGGACGCCCCGCAGCGGGACATCCTGGAACACCTCGCCGAGACCGGCCGGTTCGCGGAGCGGCTGCGCCGGCAGGGCGCGAGTGTCGACCTCAGCGTCGGCTGCGAGTTCTGGCTGTTCGTCCCCGGCATCCTGCCGGGCGACACGGCCCTGGAACGCATCAGGCACCTCCAGAACGGCACGGTCGACTGGCCGCGGACGCTGCGCCGCCTCGCCGAGTTCACGGCGAAGGCCGCGAAGGTCGGCCGCTCCGTCTTCAAGGGCAACCTCAGCTATGCCGCCGCACAGAGCATCGACGACCCGGACTGGAGCCTCTTCGACATCGTCGGCATCGACTACTACTCGTACTTCGAGAAGCGGTCCGACCACGTCCGGGAGCTGAAGCAGTACCTGCGGTGGGGCAAGCCGCTCGCCATCACCGAGTTCGGCACGTGCGCGTATGTCGGCGCCCCCGAGACGGGCGGCATGGGCTGGGACATCGTCGACTACGACAAGGAACCGCCGGAGATCAAGGGGGACCTGGTCCGCAGCGAGCGCGTCCAGGCCGAGTACGTGGGCGAGCTGCTGGACGTCTTCGCGTCGATGGGCCTGTACGGGGCGATGACCTTCGAGTTCATCAGCGCGGACGCCCCGCACCGCCCGGACGAGCCCCGGCTCGACCTCGACATCGCGACGTACGCCATCACCAAGGCGATCAAGGACCGTCCGGAGGACCCCGCCTCCGGCTGGCACTGGGAGCCGAAGGAGGCGTTCCACGCGGTGGCCCGCCGGTACGGCCGACACGGCTGACGGGCGCGGTCCGCGTCTCGGGGGGACCATGGCCGAGGAGGTGCGCCTATGGAATGGACCCTTGAGGTGGTCGCCGTACCGGTCACCGACCTGGACCGGGCCAAGGCCTTCTACGTGGACCGGTGCGGCTTCCGCGCCGAGATCGACGCGTCGTTCTTCGAGGGCGTGGGCCGCTTCGTCCAGCTCACCGCACCCGGCTCCCGCTGCTCCATCGTGCTGGAGTCCGGCATGCCGGACCCACCGGGGCAGCCGCGCATGGCCCCGGGGGCGCTGCAGGGCCTCCAGCTCTGCGTCACGGACATCGAGAAGGCCAGGGCGGAGCTGGTGGGACGCGGGGTGGAGGTATCGCCGGTCCTGCACGTGAGCGGGCCCGGCTGGGCGGAGGGCCGGGGCGAGGAGAGCTGGAACTCCTTCCTCTTCTTCCAGGACCCCGACGGCAACGGCTGGGCCGTCCAGGAGGCCCCGGCGCCGCTGGCTCAACGCTAGGCGCAGTAGATGTCCCGGCCGGGGCGCTCGCCCGTCGCCAGGAAACGGGAGACGGTCCGGTCGCCGCAGGCGTTGCCGTTGACGAGGTAGGCGCCGTGGCCCGTGGAGTTCACCGTCACCATGACGGCCCGGTCGCCGAAGGCACGCCGGAGCTCGCGGGCCCCGCTCAGCGGACTGGCGACGTCCCGCTCGTTCTGGACGAGCAGGATGTTGGACGGCCCGCGGCCGGTGATCCGGACGGCGGGCTCCCGCGGCTCGTACGGCCAGGCCGCGCACAGCATCGGGCCACGCGGCATGCCCGCCGTCAGCGGGAACTCGGCGCGGCTCTCGTCGACGCTCTTCTGGTAGTGGGCGGCGGATTTGGGCCAGGAGACGTTGTTGCAGAGGATGCCGGCGCCGACCGCCGCGGCGTTCTGCATCATCGACTCGTCCGGAGCCTCGGGCACGGGCGGCACGGTGCCCTTGCGGGCGGCGAGGATCATCTCCGCCAGCACGGGGTAGTCGTCGGGGTCGTACAGGCTGGTCAGCATGGTCTGGCGCAGGACGTTGCCGTTCAGCTCCGCCGGTTCGGCACCGGGCCAGGGGAGGGGCTCGCGGTCGAGCCGTTCGGCCAGGCGCAGGAAGAGGGGCCGTACGTCGGCCTCCTTACGGGCCAGCCGGTACTTCCCGGGCCGGGACGCCCACTTGGCGAACTCCGGGAAGTTGTCCTCCACGCCGGTCTCGAACGCGGCGAGCCAGGCGCGTCCGACGCGGGTGTGGTCGGGGTTGTTGTTGCTGTCCAGCACGATGCGGTCGGTGCGGTGCGGGAACAACTGGCTGTAGACGGAGCCGACGTAGGTGCCGTACGAGTCGCCCCACGCGGAGATCCGGCTCTCGCCCAGCGCGGCCCGGACGCGGTCCAGGTCGCGGGCGTCGTTGGCCGTGCTGAGGTGCCGTATCAGCTCACCGCCGTTACGGGCACAGGCGTCGGCGATACGCCGGGCGGTGGTCATGGTCTCGGTGACGGAGCCGTCCGGGGCGGGCCAGGGCAGCTTGGCGAGGGCGAGGTCCTTGCTCTCGAGCCCGCATTCCGCGGCACTGGAGGGAGCCATCCCCCGCGGCGCGAAGCCGATCAGGTCGTAGACGTCCCGCACCTCCTGCGGCAGCGTCTGCCCCTTGCCGGACGGATCCTCGAGACTGACCCCGCCGGGCCCGCCCGGGATGAGCAACAGCGCGCCCCGGCGAGCGGAGGGATTCTCACTCGGGATACGGGAGACGGCGATCTGGATCTTCCGCCCGTCGGGGTCGGAGTAGTCCATGGGCACGTCGACGGTGGCGCACCGCTGACGGGGGTCGAGGCCGGTGCCCTCGCACTTGGTCCACTCGAGGGACTCGCCATCAGCGGCGGCCGCACCGCTGCCCGGCCCGGCCAGACCGAGGACGACACCGGCGGCGGCGATCAGTGCGGCGGTCTTCGTGATGTGCTTCATGTGCAGCAGCGTGACCGACTGCGGGAGGCTGTCCCATCCGGGTAACTGCCGTACGCGGCAGGGGGATTACCCCAGATCGTCGAGTCGCTGCGCCCCCGCGGCGCGTACGTCGCCGCCCTGGTGCCCGAGCAGGGCGACGACGACGTGGCGGTCCTCCTGCGTTACCTCGGCTGCGCCCCGCTGGAGCGCCTCGTAGGAGCTGTCCGGTCGATCACGTCGCCGCGACGGTGGCTACGGCGGAGGGACCTGATGAGTGCAGCAGAGGTGCCTGCGCTCGCCAGAGCGCGAGACTACCGCGGGCGCCTCGGCGGTATCAGGCCGGCCGCCGCCGATCAACCGCGTCGGCGGCATGCGCACGTCCATGATGAGAGCCGTGAGCGGTCGCTTTCACTGACGGACCTGACCTCTGCTTGCTGGACGAGATCCGGCCGGCCCGATCGTTACGGCGTGGAGAACAGACCGGGCCCCGGAGGCGAGGAGCCCTCGGCGCGGACGCCGTTGGTGACCCGCAGGAACTCCAGCTTTTCCGCATCGGCGGAACCCGCGGCCACCGTGTAGACGACGAGTCGGATGTCGCAGCCTGGGACGGTGAGCACGTCGCAGTCGCAGATCACCTCACCCACCTGGGGGTGTACCACGGTCTTGCGGGCCGAGACGTGCGGGCCGACCGTGCCCTCGTCCCACAGACGGGCGAACTCCGCGCTGGTCGAACCCAGTTCCTCGACGAGGTCGGTCAGGCCGCGGTCGCGGGGGTAGTCGATGAGAGCTGTGCGCAGGTCGGCGACGAGGGCGAGTTTCAGGGCGTCGTCGTCCTGGAGCACGGGCCAGGACGCGAGCCGGCTGGGCCCTGTGGCGAAGACCGCTCGTGCCAGGTTGCGGTCGTCGTGTGTCCGTGTGCTGGGGTCGCCTATCAGTACTGACCATGCGGGGGTCCAGGAAAGCAAGGTCCAGTCGGCGCTGAACACACCCACGGGGAACTCCCCGAGGCGGGCCAGCATCCGTTGGACCCCGGCCGGAACATGCGTGGAGACCGTTCCCTCCTGGGGAGGCAGGAGGCCGGCCAGCCGGTAGGCGTGATCGCGCTCCATGGGCTGCAATTGCAGTGCCCTGGTCAGGCTCGCGACGACCTGCGCCGATGGGCTCTTGGCGCGTCCCTGTTCCAGGCGGACCACGTAGTCGACCGACAGCCCGGCGAGTTCGGCCAGTTCCTCGCGGCGCAGCCCCACCGCGCGTCGTCCGGGCCGTGAGGTCAGTCCGACGTCGGCGGGAGAAAGGCGGTCGCGCCAGCGGTGCAGTGCCGTGCCCAGGGTCTCGTCCACTCGGCCATTGTGTCCGCCTGGCCGTCGTCGTGCCTGGTACTGGCTGTCCTACCGTCACGGAGAGCACTGGTTGTCCTCTCGTCACGGGCCGAGAGTGGGACGCATGACGACCACATTCATCACAGGAGCCAACAAGTCCCTCGGGTATGAGACCGCCCGCCGCTTGATCGAGGCCGGCCACACGGTCCTCATCGGTGCGCGTGATCCGGAGCGCGGCCGGGCGGCCGCCGACGCACTCGGTGCCCGTTTCGTCCAGATCGATGTGACGGATGACGCGTCGGTGGCTGCGGCCGCCGCCGATGTGAAGGCTCGCGAGGGCGGCATCGACGTCCTGATCAACAACGCAGGCGTCTTCGGGACGCACAGCCCCGCCGATCAGATCACGGCCGCTGACGCCAGTGAGGTGTTCGAGGTCAATGTCGTCGGGATCGTCCGGGTGACGCACGCGTTCCTGCCTTTGCTGCGCAAGTCCGCGACCCCGGTCATCGTCAATGTGTCCAGCGGTATGGGATCGTTCGCGGCCACCCACGACGCAGAGCGCGTCGAGTCGAGGAACCTCGCGCCGCTCTACACGGCGTCGAAGGCTGCCGTGACCATGCTGACCACGCAATACGCGAAGTCCTGGCCGGACGTGAAGGTGAACGCGGCCGACCCGGGCTACACCGCGACCGACTTCAACGGGCACAGCGGCCCGCAGACAGTGACCGAGGGGACCGACGCGATCGTCGAACTCGCCGCCATCGGGGCGGACGGACCGACGGGAACCTTCCGCGACCGTCACGGTGAGATGGCCTGGTGACCCGGCGAGCTGCTGCCGGGCGGCGGCGGCCCTCGGGTGTCCGTCTCCGGGGGTGTGGTGTGGCGCCGCGGTAGTTACTTGTTCGGGCAGTGAATGACCCGGCGCAGGCGCCCCGGGGGTGG
>NZ_JBHUQX010000034.1:0-35013 GCF_042674225.1 Streptomyces sp. NPDC056948 | reverse complement strand
TCGCCGAGGAGCTGCCGGACGCCGCCGCCCCGGACGGTGACGGTCTCGGGGACTGCCAGGGCACCGACGGGGAACTCCTGGACAACGAGGTCGGCGACGCCCGCTCCGGCCGGCTCGTGGCACCCGACGAGGGCGCGCACGAGGACGAGGAGAGCGCGCTGGTCGCCATGGACGTGGGCATCGACGGCGCGGCGGCGTCGGCCGAGGAGGCGGCCGTGCACGTCGTCGACGAGGACACCCTGTCCGGCTGATCGCAGCACCGCCCGAGCCGCACGAGGAGCATCCATGCAGCAGGACAAGCACCCCGACTACCACCCCGTCGTCTTCCGCGACCGGACCGCCGGATACGCCTTCCTGACCCGGTCCACCGCGACCAGCGGCGAACGCATCGAGTGGGACGACGGCGAGACCTACCCGGTCGTGGACGTGGAGATCTCCTCGGAGAGCCACCCCTTCTACACGGGCAAGGCCCGCACGGTGGACTCGGAAGGCCGGGTCGCCCGGTTCGAGCGGCGGTACGGCGGCTCCTGACCCCCGCCGGAAGCCCCGGGGCGCTCAGATGAAGTTGAGCGCCGCCGCGCAGCCCACCCCGCCGAGCAGCATGAACACCGGCATCAGCACCCTGAGCTCGACCCAGCTGCCCGCCCGGAAGCGCAGGGCCTTCGGCGGCCCCAGCGGGTACCAGCGCTTGCGCCCCACGGGTATGGGCCACAGGATCGGGCACCCGGACACGGTGAGCGCGTCCCCGATGTCGTGGACGATCGCCCCCAGCACGACCGGCAGCCCCAGCCACAGGTACTCCTGCCCCGGCGCCGTGAACAGCCAGTCCGCGCCGTTGCCCGGCTTGTCCAGGACGCCCGCGAGGATCCAGGCCGTGGTCGCGGCCAGCAGCCACACCAGGACATCGCTGCTGGAGCCGCGCGCCGCCCGCCACAGCAGACCCTCGATGGCCAGGACCATGTGCACGAAGAGGATCGCCAGCACGCCCCAGCGGTCACTGGTGATCGCCACGGCCGAGGTGCCCGCACCGATCAGGACCGCCCACAGCCAGGTGTGCGTGAGCGTCCGGTGCCCACCGGAGCGGCGCGGGTCGCCCTGCTTCTTCGTCGCCTTGTAGACGGCGTACGACAGCTTGTCCACGATCTCGCACAGCCAGCGTGACAGCGGTCCGAAGGACCGGGAGATCGTGGCCGCCTTGTGGTCGAGGTCCGGGGCGAGCGCGGCACCGGCGCAGATCAGGGCACCCACGAGAAGGACCGGCCAGGGCATCGGATGCCCGGCCGCGGCGGCCGCCGCACCGACGCCGAGCCAGGCGGCGGCGCCCGACAGTGAGTGTGCTGGTCCCATCATGGCCGTTGCCCGCCCCATTCCTCGTGTGCCGCTGTCCAGTTGACCGGGTGCGCTGACGTGTCGTCGGCGACCCAGCGTAGCGTTCGTGATCTTCGGGCCCGCAGCCGATTCCCGCATCGGGCATCGGGCCAGGCAAGATGGGGGCGTGACCCTCATCGATCAGCTGCCGCGGACCCCCGACCCCGACGCCTTGTACGAAGCCTTCGAGTCGTGGGCCGGCGAGCGGGGTCTCACGCTCTATCCCCACCAGGAGGAGGCGCTGATCGAGGTGGTCTCCGGCGCGAACGTGATCGTGTCGACGCCCACCGGTTCCGGCAAGAGCATGATCGCGGCGGGTGCGCACTTCGCCGCGCTGGCCCGCGACGAGGTCACCTTCTACACGGCTCCGATCAAGGCGCTGGTGTCGGAGAAGTTCTTCGAGCTGTGCAAGATCTTCGGCACGGAGAACGTCGGCATGCTGACCGGCGACGCCTCCGTGAACTCCGACGCCCCCATCATCTGCTGCACCGCCGAGGTCCTGGCGTCGATCGCGCTGCGCGACGGCAAGGACGCGGACGTCGGGCAGGTCGTGATGGACGAGTTCCACTTCTACGCGGAGGGCGACCGCGGCTGGGCCTGGCAGATCCCGATCCTGGAACTGCCGCAGGCGCAGTTCGTGCTGATGTCGGCGACGCTCGGCGACGTCTCCTTCTTCGAGAAGGACCTCACCCGCCGCACCGGCCGCCCCACCGCGGTGGTCCGCTCGGCCACCCGCCCGGTGCCGCTGTCGTACGAGTACCGCTACACCCCGATGACGGAGACGCTGACCGACCTGCTGGATTCCCGGCAGGCGCCCGTCTACATCGTGCACTTCACACAGGCGCAGGCCGTGGAGCGGGCGCAGGCGCTGATGAGCATCAACATGTGCTCGCGTGCGGAGAAGGAGCAGATCGCCGAACTGATCGGCAACTTCCGCTTCACCACGAAGTTCGGCCGCAACCTCTCCCGCTACGTCCGGCACGGCATCGGCGTCCACCACGCGGGCATGCTGCCCAAGTACCGCCGCCTGGTGGAGAAGCTCGCGCAGGCCGGTCTGCTGAAGGTCATCTGCGGCACGGACACACTCGGCGTGGGCGTCAACGTCCCCATCCGCACAGTGCTGTTCACCGCCCTCACCAAGTACGACGGCACCCGCGTGCGCACCCTGCGGGCCCGGGAGTTCCACCAGATCGCCGGCCGCGCCGGGCGGGCCGGTTTCGACACGGAGGGCTTCGTCGTCGCGCAGGCGCCCGAGCACGTCGTCGAGAACGAGAAGGCGCTCGCCAAGGCGGGCGACGACCCGAAGAAGCGCCGCAAGGTCGTCCGCAAGAAGGCGCCGGAGGGCTTCGTCGCCTGGTCGGAGCAGACCTTCGAGAAGCTCATCGGCTCCGAACCGGAGCCCCTGGCCTCCCGGTTCCGGGTGACGCACACGATGCTGCTGTCGGTGATCGCGCGCCCCGGCAACGCCTTCGAGGCGATGCGCCGCATGCTGGAGGACAACCACGAGCCGCGCAAGCAGCAGCTTCGGCACATCCGCCGGGCCATCGCGATCTACCGTTCGCTGCTGGACGGCGGCATCGTCGAGAAGCTCGACCAGCCGGACGCCGAGGGCCGTATCGTCCGCCTCACGGTCGATCTCCAGCAGGACTTCGCGCTCAACCAGCCGCTGTCCACCTTCGCGCTCGCCGCGTTCGAGCTGCTGGACCCCGAGTCCCCGTCGTACGCCCTCGACATGGTGTCCGTCGTGGAGTCGACGCTCGACGACCCGCGGCAGATCCTCGCCGCCCAGCAGAACAAGGCGCGCGGCGAGGCCGTCGCCGCGATGAAGGCCGACGGTGTCGAGTACGAGGAGCGCATGGAGCGCCTCCAGGACATCACGTACCCGAAGCCCCTGGAGGAGCTGCTCTTCCACGCGTACGACACCTACCGCAAGAGCCACCCCTGGGTCGGCGACCATCCGCTGTCGCCGAAGTCGGTCATCCGCGACATGTACGAACGGGCGATGTCCTTCACGGAGTTGGTGTCCCACTACGAGCTCGCGCGCACCGAGGGCATCGTGCTGCGCTATCTCGCCAGCGCCTTCAAGGCCCTGGACCACACCGTCCCGGACGACCTCAAGTCCGAGGACCTGGAAGACCTGATCGCGTGGCTGGGCGAGATGGTGCGCCAGGTCGACTCCAGCCTGCTGGACGAGTGGGAGCAGCTCGCCAACCCGGCGGAGATGACCGCCGAGGAGGCGCAGGAGAAGGCAGACGAGGTCAAGCCGGTCACCGCCAACGCGCGCGCCTTCCGCGTGCTGGTCCGCAACGCCATGTTCCGCCGGGTCGAGCTGGCCGCCCTCGACCAGGTCGAGGTGCTGGGCGAGATGGACGCGGAGGCCGGCTGGGACGCCGACGCGTGGGGCGAGGCGTTGGACAAGTACTTCGACGAGTACGAGGACCTCGGCACCGGCCCCGACGCCCGCGGCCCCAAGCTGCTGCTCATCGAGGAGGAGCCGGAGAACGCCCTGTGGCGGGTCCGGCAGATCTTCCACGACCCGAACGGCGACCACGACTGGGGCATCAGCGCGGAGGTCGACCTGACCGCCTCCGACGCGGAGGGCCGCGCCATCGTCCGCGTCACCGACGTCGGCCAGCTCTGAACGGCCGGACCGCAGCGAGCACAGGAGAATCCCACCCATGACCACGAACCCGGCCGAGAGACTCGTCGACCTGCTCGACCTGGAGCAGATCGAGGTCAACATCTTCCGCGGCCGCAGCCCGCAGGAGTCCCTCCAGCGGGTCTTCGGCGGCCAGGTGGCGGGCCAGGCCCTGGTCGCCGCCGGCCGCACCACGGAGGGCGACCGCCCCGTGCACTCGCTGCACGCGTACTTCCTGCGCCCGGGCATCCCGGGTGTGCCGATCGTCTACCAGGTCGAGCGGGTGCGCGACGGGCGGTCCTTCACGACCCGCCGGGTCACGGCCGTGCAGCAGGGCCGCACGATATTCAATCTCACCGCCTCCTTCCACAAGCCGGAAGAGGGCAGCTTCGAGCACCAGCTCCCGCCGGCCCGCAAGGTCCCGGACCCGGAGTCGCTGCCCACGGTCACGGACGAGATCCGGGAGCATCTGGGCGCGCTGCCCGAGCAGTTGGAGCGGATGGCCCGCCGCCAGCCCTTCGACATCCGCTACGTGGACCGGCTGCGCTGGAGCACCGAGGAGGTCGAGGACTCCGAGCCGCGCAGCGCCGTGTGGATGCGCGCGGTCGGACCGCTGGGCGACGACCCGCTGGTCCACACCTGCGCCCTCACCTACGCCAGCGACATGACCCTCCTGGACGCCGTCCGCATCCCGGTCGAGCCGCTGTGGGGCCCGCGGGGCTTCGACATGGCGTCCCTGGACCACGCGATGTGGTTCCACCGCCCGTTCCGCGCCGACGACTGGCTGCTGTACGACCAGGAGTCGCCGATCGCGGTCGGCGGCCGCGGTCTGGCCCGGGGCCGGATCTACGACCGTGAGGGCCGGCTGGTCGTCTCGGTCGTGCAGGAGGGACTCTTCCGCAAGCTGGACTGACCTGTCCGCGGGCCGGACCGGCCCGGGATTACGCCGCTCGGGGGCACGCGCGCTTCGGCACTCCGTTCGCGCCCGTGCCCCGATCCGGTGACCATGGCAGGAGGAGGCACCGCCGGCGTCACACGCCCGCCGATCCGGGAGGTGGCCACGCTGCACACCGTGCTCCCCGTCCTCTTCGCGATCTGCGCGGCCTTCAGCAATGCCGTCGCGACGGTGCTGCAGCGCAAGGCGGCGCTCACCGTGCCGCGCTCCGAAGGCTTCCGGGCCGGGCTGATGCTCGATCTGCTGCGGCGGCGCGTCTGGCTGGCCGGCATCCTCGCGGTGATCGCCGCCGCCGTCTGCCAGGCCCTGGCGCTGGCGACCGGGCCGCTGACGATCGTGCAGCCGCTGTTCGTGCTGGAACTGCCGCTCACCCTCATCGTCGCCTCGCTGCTGATGCACCGGCATCTGCCGGGCGCGGGCTGGCTGGCCGTGGCGGTGGTGGTGGCCGGGCTGGCGGTGGCGCTCGCCGCCGCGTCCCCGTCGGGCAATCGCACCCATGTGGAGCTGGACCGCTGGATTCCCGCGCTCGCCGTGTGCGCGGGAGCGGTCGTCGCCCTCGCTCTCGCCGCCCTCAAGCGCCCGGAGGGCCGCGCCCGGGCGGCCTGCCTGGGTGCCGCGACGGCGATCAGCTACGCGGTGACCGCGGCCCTGATGAAGGCCGCCACCCACATCCTCGAGGACCAGGGACTCGTGGCCTTCCTCACCGCCTGGCAGACCTACGCCTTCGCCGCGACCGGCGTGTGCGCGCTGTTCCTGCTGGAGAACGCGATGCAGGCCGGTCCGCTGGTCGCCTCGCAGCCCGCGCTCACCCTCGGTGACGCGCTGGTGAGCCTCGCCCTCGGCATCCTCCTGTACGAGGAGACGGTCCGCGCCGGTTGGTGGCTGCTGCCCCAGCTCTTCGGCGTCGCGCTGATCGCCGCGGGGGTGCTCGCCCTGGCGCGGATTCCGCTCACCCAATCACTGGTGGCTCCGGGCGAGGAACGTCAGACCGCGGGAGCACCCTGAGCCGAGGAGGCCACGATGGAGCGTCTCAGCGAGCGGGTGGCGATCGTCACCGGTGGGGCCGGAGGCATAGGGGCCGCGGTGGCACGTGCCCTCGCGGCCGAGGGCGCCTCCGTGGTGGTCGCCGACATCCGCGACACCGAGGGGGCGGACCTGGCGGCCGAGCTCGGCGGCCCGGCCCGCTACCTGCGTCTGGACGTCACCGGCGAGGACGACTGGCAGCGGGCCCTCGCCGAGACGGAACGGGACCTCGGCCCGGTCTCGGTCCTGGTCAACATCGCGGGGATCATCGACTGGGGCACGATGGAGGAGCAGAGCCCCGAGTCGTTCCGCCGGGTCGTCGACGTCAACCTCACGGGCGCCTGGCTGGGCATGCGCGCGGCGGCACCGTCACTGCGCCGGGCCGGGGGCGGCGTGATCGTGAACATGTCCTCCCTCGCCGGGCTGACCGCCTACGCCGGTGTCGGAGCGTACGCGGCCAGCAAGTGGGGCCTGCGCGGCCTGACGAAGGTCGCCGCGCTGGAACTCGCGCCCGACCGGGTCCGGGTCTGTTCCGTCCACCCCGGCGCCATCCGCACCCGGATGACGGCCGGCTTCGGCGACGCGTACACCGCGGGGCAGCCCGTCCCCCGGTTCGGCGAGCCCGAGGAGGTCGCCCGCATGGTGCTGTTCATCATCACCGAGGCGACCTTCTCGACGGGCTGCGAGTTCATCGTGGACGGCGGCATCCTCGCCGGGGCACCGGCCGTTCTGACTCCCACAGACTGAAGGGGCGGCTGAGAAGGGCCCTGGCCGGATCACCCGCCCGCCTGGCAGTGCGGGCACCACACCGTGCCGCGGCCCCCCATCCGGGTGCGGCGCAGGCCGGTGCCGCAGCGTGGGCACCTCGGGTCGGGGTCGTCGCGGTGGCCGGTGAGCCAGGAGTCACGCGGCGGGACGCAACCGGCGGTGACGGATGAGCGCAGGGTGCGGCGCATCTGGCTGTACAGCCCACGACGATCGGCCTGGGTGAGATCACGCGCCGGGCGGTCGGGGCGGAGCCGGGCGCGCCACAGGATCTCGTCGGCGAGCAGATTGCCGAGACCTGCGACAACGGACTGGTCGGTGAGCGCGGTCTTGAGATGCCCCCGGCGTGAGGACAGGGCGGCCTCGAAATCCGCCCGCTCCACCGCCAGCGCGTCGGGACCCTGCCCCTGGAGCAGCCGGTCGACGTCGGAGTCGTCGCCCGCCAGCCAGAGTCCCTGGAGTTTGCGCTGGTCACGGAAGCGCAGCTGGCGGCTGCCGCTCAGCGTGAACAGCACTCGGTCGTGGGCCTCGACGGCATCATCGGGATGACCGCAGACCAGCCGGCCGGTCATGCCGAAGTGCAGCACGAGGATCGGTCCGGCGCGGGTGCGGGCGAGCAGCCACTTCCCGTGCCGTTCCGGCGTGCCGAAGCGCCGGCCTTCCAGCGCGTCACGCAGTCGCCGGGCACTGACCCCGTGCAGTACGCCCGCGTCCCGCACCTCGACACGCCGGACGACCCGTCCCTTCGCGCAGGACTCGAGCACCTGCCGGAAGCCCTCGACATCGGGGAGCTCGGGCATGACCGACGCGTCAGGTTTCCTGGAGGACGGACAGCACGTTCCCCGCAGGGTCGGTGAACCAGGCGATCAGCGGGCCTCCGCCGCGGAAGATGCCCTTGTCGTCCGCCTTGAGGTGGTCGTAGTGCTCGAAACGCACGCCTCTCCTGCCCAGCTCGTCGACCGCGGCCTCGATGTCGTCGACGGGGAAGTTGAGGATGGTGTACGTCGCCGGGGTGTGGTCCTCCTTGGGGTAGACCAGGGTGTCCCGGTCACCCGCGATGTGCAGGAACAGCAGGCCGTTCTCCTCCGACACCCGGAGTCCGAGCGTGTCGCCGTAGAACGTCCTGGCCGCGTCGATGTCGTTCACCGAGAACCCGCTGAACGCCTTCGTCGTACCGAACATGATCGCCTCCTGGAACAGTCTCCTCACGATTCCGACCGGGACGCATCCGGAAACTCATCGCTTTTCACCCTGAACGTCGCCGGACTCTGCGGTGCAGCCATCCCAGGAGGCCGTGTGAAGGAGTGTGGTCCGGGATCCCGGGCCGGTCTCCGGCCGGAACCGGGGGTGCCGCACTCGGCTCTGGCGCTGATGGCGATGCCGGTCCTGTCGGTGCCGGCCGCGGTGCCGGGTGTCGCCTTCGCGCGGTCTCCATCGTGTGGGCCAGGTCAGCTCGGAACCAGGCCACTTCGTCCGGCTCGCTCGCCGTCATGAGCGCCTCGGCCCTTTCGGCGGCGGGTGAACCCGGGGTGCCGTGCGCCGGGAGGCGAGGACGGCAGCGGTCCAGGTGGGCGCGCTCGTAGGGGTCAGCCACGACTTCGGCCACGTCGGCGGGGTCGAGAAGACAGGCGACGGCTGCCGCACGAGCCCAGGCGTCGTCCCCCGCCTGCCGCGTCAGGAATCCGATGTGACGTCCCCGCCAGTTGCGAGGCCGCCGGTCCAGCCCGTCCTTCTGGCCTTCCCGGATCTGTGCGGGTGTGCGCCCCTTCAGCAGTCGGGCGTTGCTCTCCTCTGCGGCGAACTGCCGTAGTTCCTCGGCCAGATAGAGCCAGACGACCGTCCGGTAGCGGTTCAGGTAGAAGGTGACCGGCACGAGCAGGCCGTAGCGGGCGAGACTCGTGAACCTGGCGGGCGTCACCCCCAGGAGCCCGGCGCCCTCATGGGTGCCGGCGGTCGCGACACGCTCGCGCAGTTCGTCCGGGAAGCCGTCCCCGGCGCGCAGCCGGTCGATCTCGGCTCGGGCGACGCGCAGCCCTCCGCCGCCTTCGTCGGGCACGGTCCGGACGAGCCCGAGGTTCACCGCGAGGTCGAACTCACCGCGCTTGAGGTCGAGTTCGCGGGCGGCCCGGCTCGGAGCGCAGGTGCGGCGGTCGGGTTTCGCGATGGTGCCTGACATGGTCGGTCTCCCCCGTGGAGTCGGCGGCTCACGCCGTGTGCGGTCGCCGTGAGAAAACCGTAACCGCTTCGGCGCACTGCGTGACGAGCCTGTGGATAACTCCGCAGGGGAGGGCGAATGTGCAGGTCAGGCGCCTGTGGTCGGTTTCCGTTCGGGCTGGCGGGCATCCACGTCGAGATGCTCGCCGACCCGGTTGACCAGAAGTGTCATCTCGTACGCGATCTGGCCGATGTCGGCCTCGGCGCCGCTGAGGACGCACAGACAACTGCCCGTGCCGGCCGCGGTGACGAAGAGCACCGCGTCGTCGAACTCGATCATCGTCTGGCGTACGCTGCCCGCGCCGAAGTGCCGTCCCGAGCCCTTGGCCAGGCTGTGCAACCCGGACGACACGGCCGCGAGGTGCTCCGCGTCCTCGCGGCGCAGTCCCGTGCTCGCCCCGGTCACCAAGCCGTCGTTGGACAGGACCAGTGCGTGCCGCACCTGGTGGACGCGCTCGGTCAGGTCGTCCAGCAGCCAGTCGAGTCCCTGGTTCTGCGCCATGTTCCGATCTCCCCGTTTTCTCCCCGTGCGATTCTCCTCCTGGCCGGAGGATCTCCACGCCAGCCTTCCCCACGACCGCTGCCGGGGCAAGGAGGATGGGAGCCATGGCAGAGAAGATGACCGATGCGCAATGGCGGGAGTTCGTTTCCTACGGCACCCGCACCGCGAAGCTCTCCACCGTCAGGGCTGACGGGAGTCCGCACGTGGCCCCGATCTGGTTCCTGCTGGACGGGGACGAGGTGGTGTTCAACACCGGCGAGAACACCGTGAAAGGGCGCAATCTCGCCCGCGACGGCCGGGTCGCCCTGTGCGTGGACGACGACCGGCCGCCGTACTCCTTCGTCGTGCTGCAGGGCCGGGCTCGCGTCTTGAAGGACCTCGACGCCATAAGGCACTGGGCCACCCGCATCGGCGCCCGGTACATGGGCGAGGACCGCGCCGAGGAGTTCGGCGCCCGCAACGGTGTCCCGGGCGAACTCCTCATCCGGGTGGCCGTCGACCGGGTCCTTGCGGAGCGGGACATCGCCGACTGACCACGGGGAAGCCCGTGGCTGCGGTCAGCCGACCGAGTCGAGGAGCCGGGCGGTGTGCATCCGCCCGGCGTACTCGACCAGCCTGATCAGCACCTCCTTCCCCGAGTCGCGGTCCCGGGCGTCGCACAGCACCACGGGCGTCCCCCGGTCGAGATCGAGGGCGCGCGAGACGTCCGGGGCGCTGTGCTCCCGGGCGCCCGCGAAGCAGTTGACGGCCACCACGAACGGGATGCGCCGGTGCTCGAAGTAGTCGACCGCCGGGAAGCAGTCCTCCAGGCGACGGGTGTCCGCGAGCACCACCGCGCCGAGCGCCCCTTGTGACAACTCGTCCCACAGGAACCAGAACCGGTCCTGGCCCGGCGTGCCGAACAGGTACAGGGAGAGGCCGGACCGGATGGTGATGCGCCCGAAGTCCATGGCGACGGTCGTGGTGGTCTTGTGGGCCACGCCGTCGGTGTCGTCCACCGACTGCCCCGCTTCGCTGAGCAGTTCCTCGGTGCGCAGCGGCCGGATCTCGCTGACGGCGCCCACCAGCGTGGTCTTGCCCACGCCGAAGCCGCCGGCGACCAGGATCTTCAACGCCAGTGCGGCGGTGTCGCCGCCTGAGGCGTCGGAGTGCTCGGAGACCATTAGTCACTTCTCTCGTGTCGGGTGGGGTGTGCGTTCATCTACAGCGCCCTCAGTCCCGCGATCACCTCGCGCAGGATCCGTTCGTCGGGCAGTTGGGCCGGCGGTACGGGACGGCTGACGGTGACGCGGCCGAGTTCCAGGAGGTCGCCGAGGAGGACCCTGATCACGCCCACGGGCAGGTCCGCTCCGGCGGCGAGTTCGGCGACCGACTGGGTCTCCGTGCGGCACAGGTCGAGCAGGGTCCGGTGTTCCGGGCCGAGCGGGGCGTCGTCCACGCCGGGCGCGCCGGGGTCCAGCGTGACCAGGGCGATCAGGTCGAATCGCACGCCGGTGGGTCCGGGCCGGGTGCGTCCGCCCGTCATGGCGTAGGGGCGGACGAGAGGGCCGGCCTCGTGGTCGTACCACTGGCTGCCCTGCTCGCTCAGGGTGCCCGTCATGTCCTCGGTCATCTGCGCGGACCGCCCTCTCGGCTCATCCGGCGGCGGGCGGCCGCGCGCCGGCGCGGGGCGCCGTGCCGAGGTGCTCGCCGACGCGTTTGACCAGGCGGGCCATCTCGTACGCCACGAGGCCGATATCGGCTGTCACGGCGGTGAGAAGGGCGAGGCAGGAGCCGTCGCCGGCGGCGGCCACGAACAGGAAGCCCTCGTCCATCTCCACCATGGTCTGGCGGACACCGCCGGCGCCGAAGTGCCGTCCCGCGCCCTTGGCGAGGCTGTGGAAGCCCGAGGCGACCGCTGCGAGGTGTTCGGCGTCCTCGCGCCGGAGACCCGTCGAGGCACCCACGGCGAGGCCGTCGTTGGAGAGGACCACGGCGTGCCGTATGTCGCTCACGCGGAGCACCAGATCGTCCAGCAGCCAGTCGAGTTCGCCGGAGCGCCGGGCGGAATGCGTGCTCGGGTCCTGGATCATGCGGGGTCTCCTTCGCTGCTGTCTCTGCCCTTCGCGGGGCCGGGAGTGGTGCCGCGGCCGGGCCGCCTGCCGCCGCCGCGTGCCCAGCCGTCGCGGTACGCCGCCATGCGTTCGCGTACGACTTCGGGGGTGCGTTCCTCGTCCCGGGGGGCCGGCGTCGGTGGCGGTTCCTCGGGGCGCCCGTCGCGCAGTTGGGGGGCGAGACTGGCCTGTCGTACGCGACGCGGGAGGTCCTCGGAGCCTTCGGGCTGCTCCTGGGGTCGGTGCAGTCGCAAGGTGGCGACTCCTGGTGGTGGGGTGTGGCTCGTGGTTTCGGCAGCGGCCGGTACGGGAGCCACGAGGGCGCGCCGGTCGGCCGGTGCGGGGACGACGTCCTGGAGCGGGGTGTCGTCGGGCACGCGCGCGCAGGCGCGTTCTTCGGGCTGCCGCGCGTGTGCCGCTTCGCCGGGGGAACGTTCCGTCGCCCCGGTGTGCAGGAGGGCGGTGGGCAGCAGGACGACGGCGGTGGTGCCGCCGTAGGGCGAGGTCTTCAGGTGGACCTTGACGTCGTGCCGGGCGGCGAGCCGGCTGACCACGAACAGGCCGAGCCGGTCGCTGTCGAACAGGTCGAGTGCCTCGGACTGCGCGATGCGGCGGTTGGCTTCGGCGAGGGTCTCCTGGCCCATGCCGAGGCCGCGGTCCTCGATCTCGACGGCGTAGCCGTTGCCGACGGGCTCGCCGGTGACGCGCACGCGTGTGTGGGGCGGCGAGAACTGGGCGGCGTTCTCGATGATCTCGGCGAGCAGGTGGGTGAGGTCGGCGACGGCCGTGCCGATGACGGCTGCTTCGGGGAGTTGCCGGACCTCCACGCGCGCGTAGTCCTCGACTTCGGAGACGGCCGCGCGGACCACGTTGGTCAGGACGACGGGCATGCGCCAGGCCCGGCCGGGGGCGGCTCCGGAGAGGATGATCAGGCTCTCCGCGTGGCGTCGCATGCGGGTGGTGAGGTGGTCGAGGCGGAAGAGGTCGCTCAGCTCGTTCGGGTCGTCGGAGCGGCGTTCCATGCTGTCGAGGAGGCTGAGCTGCCGGTGGACGAGGGTTTGGCTGCGGCGGGCGAGGTTGACGAAGACGCCGGAGATGCCGCTGGCGAGTTCGGCGCGCTCCACGGCGGCCCGCAGCGCGGCGCGGTGGACTGTTCCGAGGGCCTCGGCGACCTGCCCGGCCTCGTCCTCCGCGGGCGGTCCCGGCGGCGCCTCTGCGCGGACGTCGATCTCCTCGCCCGCGCGCAGTCTCCGCATGGCCTCGGGGAGTTTGCGCCGGGCGATCTCCAGGGCGCCGTTGCGCAGGCTCACCAGTTCCACCACCAGGCCGCGTCCGATGCGTACGGAGATGACGAGCGAGGCGGCGACGGCGGCGAGACCGAGCAGGACGGCTGCGCCGGCCGGGGTGAGCAGTCCTCGGGTGAACGGGTCGGCGCGTTTCGCGACGCCGCGTGCCGCGTCGTCCTCGATCGTGCGCATGCCGTGCTGCACGCGCGTGTGGGCGGTGTTCCAGGTGGTCTCGGGCGCCGCCTCGACGGCCCTGGCGCCCGGCCCGCGGGCGAGGATCCCGTCCTCGGCGTCGCCCAGGCCCGCGTAGGCGCTGCTGTCGGCGAGGGCGTTCCACGCGGAGCGTTCGGTGCCGCGCAGGTCCGCGACGGCCGATTCGGTGAGGGTGCGGCGCAGGTCGACGGCGCCGGTGAAGAGCCGAAGCCGCTCCCCGGTCAGGGTGCCGGACAGGCGGGCACTCGCCAGCACCGCGTCCTCTTGGGCCAACGCCTCGCCCGCGCGGGCGAATTCGAGCAGCACGCGCGCGTCGGAGCCGAGGTCGGCGTCCTGGATGCCGGTGAGGGCACCGCCGGCGCCGAAGGCCGCCGAGATGGTCCGGGTGTAGCGGCTGTACGTCTCGGCCCAGCCCACGCGCCGGTCTCGCACCGCGGTCCGCAGCGGCCGCAGTTCCTCGGTGCCGGTGACGAACGCCTCCAGCCGGCGGGCGACGCCGGCGGGCAGTTCCTCGCTGTCGGCGACGGTGTTGCCCTCGCCGAGGCGCAGTGTCGCGACGGCGCGGTCGGTGCGCCGCGCGAGCTCGTCCAGTTCGTCGGACGGTACGGCCGACGGGTCGGTGGCGTGGCGTACCGCGGCGGCGCGTTCGGCCTGGAGGGCGGCGACCGCCGCGGAGATCGGGGCGCGGACCGTGGCGTCGACACGCTGGACCTGCCGCAGCCGGGAGACGTCCTGGGCGGTGGTGACCGTGGCGTAGGCCCACAGGGCCAGGAGGGAGACGACCGGCACCATCAGCAGGCAGACGATCTTGGCGCGCACGGTGCGGGGGCGTATGTGCCAGCGCTCCGCGCGCGTGGCCGCCCCGTCCGGTGCGGCGCCCGGGGGTGCCTCCGGGACCTCGTCGGCCGGTGGCCCGGCGTGCGCGCGGCGACCGCGCACGGGCGGGGGCGGCGCCTCGGCGCCGGTTGTGGGGGTCCTACGGGGTGTACGCATGGACTCCTCGCTCGGAGTGGTTCGGGGCGTGCCGGGCGTCGCGACGCCGCGGAGGTCCATCAGGAGCCCCCTAGGGGGCGACGCTCTCGACCGGCCGCTGGGCCGAGGCGGACGCCTCGCGCTCGCCTGCCGTCGGCGAGAGTGCGACGAAGGCCGAGGTCAGGAAGAGGTAGGACCCGAGGCCGACGGCGAGGGGGAAGATGAACTGCATCGCCGTGGCCCCGGGCAGCGCCTCCCCGGAGGGCGTGACCCGCACGCTCACCGCGAACATCCCGGTGTAGTGCATGCTGCTGACGGCCGCGCCCATGATCAGGGAGGCGATGGTGACCGCGACCGGCGACTTGATGTTGAGCGCCGCCCACAGGGCCGCCGTCGCCGCGACGACGGCGATCAGGACGGAGAGCCCGACGAGCACCGGGTCGTAGGTCACGTCGCCGTGCAGGCGGACTGCCGCCATGCCCAGGTAGTGCATGCTCGCGACGCCCAGGCCGGTGGTGAGGCCGCCGAGGAAGAGGGCCCGGCCGCGGTCCCGGCCGTAGCCGACGGCGAAGACGCCGGCGCAGACGACGACCATGGCGACGAGCAGGCTCAGGAGGGTGAGCGGCACGTCGTAGCGGATATCGGTGCCGGTGACGGCGAACCCGAGCATGGCCACGAAGTGCATGGTCCAGATGCCGGTGCCGATCGCCGAGGCGGCGGTGACGAGCCAGTTGCGGCGCGAGCGCCCGGTGGCGGCGAGGGCGCGGACGGTGCAGCGGAGTCCGAGCGCGGCGCCTATGCAGGCCATCGCGTACGACAGCGCGGGGGTCAGCCACCCCAGGGCGGCGTGGTCCAGGTGTCCCATGCCCCCGGGACGCTAGACCCGGCAAGGGCGCGCGAAGGGGGCGCATTTCGAAAGGTGTTGGAATATGACGCAAGGATGTACCGGAACGATCGCGTCACGCTCGAACGTGTGCGCAGAGGCGTCCCTCCGTGCCGGTGAGGAATCATGCGGTACATGAGCGACGACCAGACGCGTGTCCAGGAGTTCTTCACCCCCCGTGCCGCCGACTGGGACAGCAGGTTCCCTGACGACGGTCCGGCCTACGCGGCGGCGGTCGCCGAGCTCGGACTGCGCGCGGGCGACCGGGTGCTCGACGCGGGATGCGGCACCGGACGGGCCCTGCCGCCGCTGCGTGCCGCCGTGGGGCCCTCGGGGGTGGTCCTCGGGGCCGATCTGACCCCGGCCATGCTGCGGGAGGCCGTACGGGCCGGACGGGACCGGGACGGGCAACTGCTGCTCACGGACGTCGGCGCGCTGCCCTTGCGCGCGGGGTCGCTGGACGCGGTGTTCGGGGCGGGCCTCGTCTCGCACCTGGCGAGTCCGGCCGAGAACCTGCGCGAGCTGGCGCGTGTGGTGCGTTCCGGTGGTGTGCTGGCGCTGTTCCATCCGATCGGCAGGGCGGCACTGGCCGCGCGCCACGGCCGCCCGCTCACCCCGGACGACCTGCGCGCCGAGCCCAACCTCCGTCCGCTGCTGGCCGGTTCCGGGTGGCGCATGACGTCGTACGCAGACGAGGACACCCGCTTCCTGGCGCTCGCCGTCCGCGAGGACTGAGCTGCCGCGTCACCCGGCCTCGGCGTCCCTGGCCTCCCCGTGCCGCACGGGGCAGCCCCGGAGACCCGGGACCGGACGCGTGCCGAGGTCGGCGAGCCGGTATCCGTACGGGTAGCCCTTGATCTCCCAGTTCTGGCGGGCGAAGTGCGGTGTGCGCCGGGGCGCCATCAGCCGGACGGCGCGCCCTCGGAGTCGTACCGCGCGACGCACCCACGCGCGCGTGGCGGCGTTCGGCGGGGTGTAGCGGAAGGCGTGCAGGAGCGAGTCGTCGACCAGCGCGAGGGTCGTGGTCCGCAGCAGGGGTGCGAGCGGGCGCGGGTACCAGGACGCCATCAGGTCGAGCGTGGCGTCCGAGACCCGCCGGGCTTCCGCGTCCCAGGCGAAGCGGGCCGCCTCGTAGTCGTCGAGGCAGGTCTCGAACTCCTCGTAGGTCTCGGGGATGTCCTTGATGCCCATGTGCCGGCCCAGCGTGCCGTAGTGGACGGCACTGGCGACGATCTCGTGGCGTGACATCCTGCGCCACCCGTAGGCGTCGATCCACCGTTTGGGCATCACGACGAACGTGCAGAGCACGTAGCGCATGTCGTCGTCGCTGATGTCGTAGCCGCGGTGCATCTGGTTGATACGGCGGATCGCGGTCTTCCCCTGGTCGCTGCCGAAGCCGTGCTCGACGACGGCGTCGAGGAGCAGCGCGGTGTCGTCGTAGCGCTTCTGCGTCCGCTCCGTGAGCTCCGCGGTCTCCGCGAGCAGCCGGCCGATGCTCGGGACGGCATAGGTGCGGTACAGAGCCAGCTCAAGGGCGCGGGTGAAGTCCCAGGGGAACTCGTACGCCACGCTCAGCCGGTAGATCTCCGTGGCCTCCCGATACGGGTCCATCCGCCGGATCTCGACCAGCCGATCAAAACGCTTCACCGTGCCGTCCCCCTTCTGCCAAAGGTTCTCCAACTTTACGTTGGTGACCGGGAGATGAAAGATCAGACACAACAACCGCACAGGGGGAAGGTGGTCAGCATGTGGAGCAGGTTCCGCAAGGCCGGGGGAAAAGTCGCCGATGCCTTGCGCACGGAGACCAGGACCGACGGGGACAAGCGTCCGCACAATCTTTTCGAGGCTGCCGCGGTCTATGTCACGGCGAGCGCGGAGGACGACCAGGAGCGGGCCGACGAGGCGTCCGGCTGGGTGTCGCCGGAGGCACTGTCGTTCGGGGTGAACGAGCTGGCCTGCCGGGCCGTCATAGCGCTCGCACGGGAACGCGGCGAGTCGCCGCGGACCGTGGCCCGTGAGTTGCTGGGGCTGCCGGCGGCGTGATGAGCACGGCCCGGACGGCCGATTCGCCCCGTCCGCCGGAAAACTGCAGCTCGGGTGCGCTTGCGGGGGCCGTGACAAGCGGCTTCCGCGCGCACTAGGGTGCGCGCGATTGGACGAACCGATGGGGAGGCTGGGATGGCCGGGACGGACGAGGACGCCGTCGCCGCCGCGGACGACGCGCTCTATGTGCTCACGGCGGTACTGCTGACGCCTGCGAAGTTCCCGAGCGTCCTGGGCGACGACTATCCGGAGGCGTGCGCGGCGCTCGGTCTCGCACCGCTCGCCGACGGGTACGGGCTGGTGCTCGGCCAGGACGGCGACGGCTCCCGGTGGACCGTCGCCATCGACGACGTCTCCCTGGTCGCCGTCGCGATCGCGTCCTGGGACTGCGGCATGGAGTACGAGCTGTCGCCCGACGAACGCTCGGTCGTCGCGGCCCTGCCCGGCTGGCCGCTCGCGGTCGCCGTCGCGGCGCCCGGGGTGCCCGCGCCGCACGATCCCGGCCCGGAGGCCGACGACCGGCCGCCGCTGGCTCCGCCGGACACCACCGTCTGGGGGCCGGCCCAGCGGCGCCTGGGCGCGGACGAGATCGCGCTGCAGTGGGCGACATGGCGGGAGCAGGTGGACAACTCGGCATTTCCGGCGCCGGGGTCCTCGGGAGCGCGGGACGACGAGGGCGAGGCGGCCGACGAGGGCGAGGCGGCCGACGAGGGCGAGGCGGCCGACGCTCCGGACGGGAGCGGGGAGAACGGCCGGCCGGGGCACAGCGGCATCCGGCGGGTCCTCGCGGAGGCCCGCACCTACATCGACTCGCCGCCGCCACTGGGCCGGGTCCGGTCGTCGTTCGCGACAGGGGACGCGCGGACCCTGCGGGCGGACGGTCCGGGCTGGTCGCTCGTGGCCAGGACCGACGACATCGCCTTCGTGCTGCTCGACGAGGAACCCGGCGAGGTCCTGCCGGTGGGGCGGGGGCCGGAGCTGCCGGGTCTCCTCGAGGCACTCGACAAGATGGCCGTACGGCCGAACTGATCCGGCGACGGCTTTCGGCCGCGCCGGGTCAGCGCCTCAGCGACCGAGTTCCTTACGGGTGGCACGGCGCAGCCTGCGCCGCTGCGACGGGTCCAGCATGAGATACGCGGCGGCCGGGACTCCCAGGATGATCAGGAGCGATGCCCACCAGGGCAGCCAGATCAACAGGATGAGCCCGGCCGCCACACCGCCTGCGGCGATCTTGGCGTTCTTGGACATGACTGTCGCCTCCTTCGCGGCCACTGCCGCTCTCTGTCTCGAAAACGGGTCCGCGCTTGCGGCGGTTCCTGACCGCGACCCTGAGACATCCCTGAGGTGCGACCCCTACACACCCCTGACCCCCTCATAGTGACCCAGCTCACACCCTAGTCATACCCGTGTGCGCCAGACGTGCTGTACCCTCGGCGACTCCGATCCGCTAGTCAAGTTTGAGGAATCAGCCATAGCCGAGCATCCGACTCCCCCGGCACCCTCCTCCTCACCCTCCACAGCCCCCTCCTCCGCACCTCCCTTCGTCTCCTCCGAACTGGCTCACTGCCACGCCGTGTTCCTGCCCGGCGACCCGGCCCGCACCGGCGGCATCGCCTTCTGGCGGCCCGACGGCGATGCCCCGCCGGCCATGGCATCGGCGTCCGCCGCGAACCTGACCGTCGTCGTGCCCGGCAGCGACGGAATCGAGGTAGAGAGCGTGCCCGCCGTCCTGGTACCGGTGCACGCGGCCCTCCCGGTCCTCACCCGCGCGCGGGTGAGTGCGCAGGGGCACCGGTCCACCGTGTTCTGGGGCGCGGCGGCCGTGCACGCCCTGCACCTCGTGGCGCGCGGGCTGCTGTTGCCGGGGCTGTCGCCCGGCGACCAGGACGCCTGGCGCACGGGTCCCCTGCGCGCCCAGGACGTCGAGACCGTCCGCCGGCTCGCCGCCGCCATGCCGCCCGAGGCGCACGCCGTGCCGCTCGCGGGCCCGGGGCCGCTGCGGCTGCCCGACCCGGAGGGGCTCCTGCGCGCCTTCCTCGACGCCGTCGCCGACACCCTGCCCCGCTCCCCCGCCGCACCGCTGGTGACCGGCGGTCCCGCCTACGCGTCGCCCGAGCCGGTACACCTGCCCGAGCAGCGCGCCTGGGCCGCCGATGTCGCCGCGGGCCACGACGCGGGCGTGCGGCTGTCGCTGCGGATCGAGGCGCCCGGCCTGACGGACGCGGCGGCCGACGCGGACGTGACGTTCCGGGCCGTGCTCCAGGTGCACAGCGTGAGCGATCCCGCGCTGGTCGCGGACGCCGCGGACGTCTGGGCCGGCGCCGAGGGCGAGGCCTTCGGCCCCCGCGCGCGGATGGATGCCCTGCTCGCCCTGCGCCGCACGGCCCGGGCCTGGGCCCCGCTCACGCCGCTGCTGTCGGCGACCGTGCCGGACGCGGTCGAACTCGCCGACGAGGAGGTCACCGAGCTGCTCGGCGCGGGCGCCCGTGCGCTGGCGGCGGCCGGAGTCGACGTGCACTGGCCGAAGGGACTGACCCGCGAGTTCACCACGCGCGCGGAGGTGGGGCCCGCTGGGCCCTTCGACGACGAGGCGGAGGAGTCCGGCAGGTCCGTCGCGGCCCTGCCGTCGTTCCTGTCAGCCGACACGCTGCTCGCTTTCAACTGGTCGTTCGCGCTGGGCGACCGTCGGCTGAGCCGCGAGGAGCTGGACCGGCTCGCCGAGGCCAAGCGCCCCGTGGTGCGGCTGCGTGACCAGTGGGTCCTGATCGACCCTCAGGAGGTACGGCTCGCCCGCGCCCGGCAGGACCACAAGGTCACACCGGTGGACGCGCTGGGCGTGGCCCTGACGGGCTGGGCGGAGGTGGACGGCAGCCGGGTCGAGGTGCGGCCCACCGGATGGCTGGCGGCCCTGCGGGAGCGGCTCGCGGACCCCGAGGAACAGCAGCCCGTGGAGCAGCCCGCCGCCCTCGCGGCCACCCTGCGGGACTACCAGCGGCGGGGCCTGAACTGGCTCGCCGGCATGACCTCCCTGGGCCTCGGCTGCTGCCTCGCCGACGACATGGGGCTCGGCAAGACGATCACGCTGATCGCCCTGCACCTGCACCGGCAGACCGACGCCGAGTCCGCCGGGCCCACCCTGGTGGTCTGCCCGACGTCCCTGATGGGCAACTGGCAGCGGGAGATCGAGCGGTTCGCGCCCGGCACCCCCGTACGGCGCTTCCACGGTGCACGGCGCAGCCTCGACGACCTGGCCGACGGGGAGTTCGTGCTCACCACGTACGGCACGATGCGCCTGGACGCGCCCCGGCTCGCCGGGGTGCCGTGGGGCATGCTCGTGGCGGACGAGGCCCAGCACGTGAAGAACCCGTACTCCTCGACCGCGCGGGAGCTGCGTGCCATCGGCGCACGCGCGCGCGTGGCGCTCACCGGCACTCCCGTGGAGAACAACCTGTCGGAGCTGTGGGCGATCCTCGACTGGACCACGCCGGGGCTGCTGGGCCGGCTCGGCACCTTCCGCAGGCGCTACGCGGAGGCCGTCGAGGGCGGTCAGGACCCGGCCGCCGCGGACCGGCTGGCCCGGCTCGTACGGCCGTTCCTGCTCCGCCGCCGCAAGGCGGACCCGGGGATCGCGCCCGAGCTGCCGCCGAAGACGGAGACCGATCACGCCGTGTCGCTCACCCAGGAGCAGACGGGGCTGTACGAGGCGGTGGTGCGCGAGGCGCTGGCGGAGATCTCCGGCGCCGGCAGCATGGCGCGACGCGGCCTGATCGTGAAGCTGCTGACCGGCCTCAAGCAGGTCTGCAACCACCCGGCGCAGTACCTCAAGGAGGAGAGCCCGGTGATCGCCGGACGCTCCGGGAAGCTGGAACTGCTGGACGAACTGCTCGACACGATTCTCGCCGAGGAGGCGGGCGTGCTGGTCTTCACGCAGTACGTCCAGATGGCCCGCCTCCTCGAACGGCACCTGGCCGCCCGCGGCACGCCCTCGCAGTTCCTGCACGGCGGGACGCCCGTCGCCCAGCGCGAGGACATGGTGCGGCGCTTCCAGGGCGGCGAAGTGCCGGTGTTCCTGCTGTCGTTGAAGGCGGCGGGCACCGGCCTGAACCTCACCCGGGCCGAGCACGTCGTGCACTACGACCGCTGGTGGAACCCGGCCGTCGAGGCGCAGGCCACCGACCGCGCCTACCGCATCGGCCAGACCCGGCCCGTGCAGGTGCACCGGATCATCGCGGAGGGAACCATCGAGGACCGCATCGCGGAACTGCTGGTCCGCAAGCGGGAGCTGGCGGACGCCGTCCTGGGCTCCGGCGAGGCGGCGCTCACGGAGCTGACGGACGCGGAACTGGCGGAACTGGTCGAACTGCGAGGGGCGCGATGACTCGGTACGACGGTGACATGGAGCGCACGTTCGCGGCACTGCCGCCGGCGCACGGACGGGGCTTCGCGCAGTCCTGGTGGGGTCAGGCCTGGCTGAAGGCACTGGAGGACACCGTGCTGGACTCGGCGCAGCTCAAGACGGGCCGCCGGCTCGCCCGCGCGGGAGCGGTCGGCGCGGTGTCGGTGCGCCCGGGACGGCTCACGGCCGTCGTCCAGGACCGCGACCGCACGGCGCACCGGGCCGACGTCCTGCTGGAGGAGCTCTCGCCCGAACAGTGGGACCGCTTCCTGGACATGACGGTGGAGCGGGCCGGGCATGTGGCGGCGCTGCTGGACCGGGAGATGCCGCCGCACCTGGTCGAGGACGCGGCGGCCGAAGGCGTCGAACTGCTGCCCGGCCTGGGCGATCTGGAACCGGAGTGCGACTGTGGCGCCTGGGACCACTGCGGGCACACGGCGGCGCTCTGCTACCAGGTGGCTCGGCTGCTGGACCAGGATCCGTTCGTCCTGATGCTGATGCGGGGCCGCGACGAAGCCGCTCTGCTGGACGCTCTGCAGACCCGCGGCGGCGGATCCGCCGCTGAGTCCTCCGGGCCGGAGGGTGTGGACGCGGCCGAGGCGTATGCGGCCGGTGACATCCTGCCCCCGCTGCCGGCCCTGCCCGGACTCCCGGACGAGCCTGGGGTGCCGCCGTCCCTGGACACCGAGACGCCGCCCGCTCCCGGCATCGACCCGGCCGCGCTGGAGTTCCTGGCCGCGCGAACCGCCGTACAGGCCCACCGCCTGCTCGCGGAGGCCCTCCGGGGCACCTCCGACGCGGAGTTGACGGTGACGCAGGACGCGGTGCGGCTGGCCGCGGGCGATCCCGGACGCGATGTGGCGGACCGGCTCGCCGACGGGTCGGGACGCGGCCGGGAAGGGCTCGAAACGGCGGTCCGTGCCTGGCACCTCGGCGGTACGGCAGCGCTGGCGGTCCTCGACGAGGAGTGGCGGGTGGAGGGCGAAACGCTCGCACGCGCGCGTGCCGCCCTGGAGTCGGCCTGGGATGCGGACGAGCGGCCGGAGCTGCGGGCGCGGGGCAACCGGTGGACGGTCGCCGGCGCACCGGTCCAGTTGCGCCTCGGCCGGGACGGCCGGTGGTGGCCGTACCTGAAGGAACGCGGCCGCTGGGTGCCCGCGGGAGGCGCCGCGCAGGATCCGGCGACGGCCCTGACGTCGGCGGATCCGGTAGCCGGAGAGGAAGCCGCACCAGGCGAGGCGCCCCTACGGCAGTAGCTCGCCTGCGTCCAGGGACGGAAGGAGCGATTCGAGGTCGCTGGGCAGATCGCTCGGCAACCGGCTCGGAAAGCCCGACGGCAACCGGGTCCGCAGCTCGCTGGGCAAGGCGGTAGGCAGCTTTGTGGGGATGCCGTAGGACGGCACAGGGGTGCGGCTCGTGCTCCCGGCGGGCGGCTCCCGGTCCGGCGAGTCGTCGCTCCCCCTGGCCATCAGCACCACCGCGCACACGGCTGCGGCAGCCACGAGCACGGTGATCAGGATGAGCAGCGGATTCCGCCGCTGCGGCGGTACGGGCGGCAGGGCCATGGCGACCAGGGTCACCGTGCACCGCTCAAGACGCGAGCGGTGCACGGGAGTTGATACGGACCCATGGCGTGGATCGCATGATTCCGTGGCATTCCAGGCGGTACGGCCGGCCCACGCCTTCACGCGCGCACCACAGTCACGCGTACACGCGCGCACCACAGTCACTCGTACACGCGCGTGTGGACTCAGCCACGTGCTCCCAGGAGGTGGTCCATGGCGAGCTGGTCCAGGTGCTCGAAGGCCATGCCGCGGGCGGCGGCCGCGTCGACGTCGAAGGCCTCGAAGGCCGACGGGTCGGCGAGCAGGGCCTCGAGGCCGTCCGCGGCGGTGGGCTGGGCCAGCTCGTCCAGACGGGCCGCGCGCAGCGCCTCCTGGACCTCCGGGTCGGCACGGAAGGCCGCGGCGCGGTCCTTGAGGATGAGGTAGTTGCGCATGCAGCCGGCCGCCGACGCCCACACCCCGTCGAGGTCCTCGGTCCGCGGGGGCTTGAAGTCGAAGTGCCGCGGGCCGGTGTAGCCGGCCGACTCCAGCAGATCGACCAGCCAGAACGCGGCACGCAGGTCGCCGGCACCGAAGCGCAGGTCCTGGTCGTACTTGATGCCGGACTGGCCGTTGAGGTCGATGTGGAACAGCTTGCCCGCCCACAGGGCCTGTGCGATGCCGTGCGGGAAGTTCAGCCCGGCCATCTGCTCGTGCCCGACCTCGGGGTTGACGCCGTACAGCTCCGGACGCTCCAGACGGTCGATGAACGCCAGGGCGTGGCCGACGGTCGGCAGCAGGATGTCGCCGCGCGGCTCGTTCGGCTTGGGCTCGATCGCGAAGCGCAGGTCGTAGCCCTGGGAGATGACGTACTCGCCGAGCAGGTCGAAGGCCTCCTTCATCCGGTCCAGGGCCGCGCGGACGTCCTTGGCGGCACCGGACTCGGCACCCTCGCGGCCGCCCCAGGCCACGTACACCTGGGCGCCGAGCTCGGCGGCGAGGTCGATGTTGCGGATGGTCTTGCGCAGCGCGTAGCGACGCACGTCGCGGTCGTTGGCGGTGAACGCGCCGTCCTTGAAGACCGGGTGCGTGAAGAGGTTGGTGGTCGCCATCGGGACCTTCATGCCCGTGGCGTCCAGAGCCTGCCGGAAGCGCTTGATGTGGGCCTCGCGCTCGGTGTCGCTCGAGCCGAACGGGATCAGGTCGTCGTCGTGGAAGGTGACGCCGTGCGCGCCGAGCTCGGCCAGCCGCTGCACCGACTCGACCGGGTCGAGGGCACGTCGCGTGGCGTCGCCGAAGGGATCCCGTCCCTGCCAGCCGACGGTCCACAGGCCGAAGGTGAACCTGTCCTCGGGGGTGGGCTGGTAGCTCATGCCGCGGCTCCTTGCTCGCTGAGACTATTTCGTCATGGCGATTTACAAATTAGTATGCGAGCACCTCTCTGGGAAGAGACAGCACCTCTCCGGGAAGAGACAAGGTGTCTCGGAACGAGAGAAGCAGGACCAGAGAAGGACGACAGCAGAGGGAGAAGCCCGATGTCAGCAGCCGAGGGTCCGCTCGTCGTCGGCGTGGACTCGTCCACCCAGTCCACCAAGGCGCTGGTCGTCGACGCGGCCACCGGCCGGGTCGTGGCAAGCGGCCAGGCGCCGCACACCGTCTCCTCGGGGGCCGGTCGCGAGAGCGACCCGCGCCAGTGGTGGGACGCGCTGTGCGAGGCCCTGCGCCAGTGCGGTGACGCGGCGCACGAGGCCGCCGCGGTGTCGGTCGGCGGGCAGCAGCACGGCCTGGTCACCCTGGACGACCGGGGCGAACCGGTGCGTCCGGCCCTGCTGTGGAACGACGTGCGCTCGGCACCGCAGGCGCGTCGGCTGACCGAGGAACTGGGCGGCGCGAAGTTCTGGGCCGAGCGCACCGGAAGCGTCCCCGCCGCCTCCTTCACGGTCACCAAGTGGGCCTGGCTGGCCGAGCACGAGCCGGAGGCGGCCCGGGCCACGAAGGCCGTGCGCCTCCCCCACGACTACCTCACCGAGCGGCTCACCGGGCAGGGCACGACCGACCGCGGCGACGTCTCCGGGACGGGCTGGTGGGCGTCCGGGACGGAGTCGTACGACGAGGAGATCCTGGCGCACGTGGGGCTCGACCCGGCTCTGCTGCCCCGTGTGGTCCGGCCCGGGGAGGTGGCGGGCACGGTGCACAGCCACGATCTGCCGTTCTCCAAGGGCACTCTGGTCGCGCCCGGGACCGGCGACAACGCCGCCGCGGCGCTGGGCCTCGGGCTGCGTCCGGGCGTGCCGGTGATGAGCCTCGGCACCTCGGGCACGGTGTACGCCGTGTCCCGGCACCGGCCCGCAGACCCGACCGGCACGGTGGCGGGCTTCGCCGACGGACGCGGCGACTGGCTGCCGCTGGCCTGCACCCTGAACTGCACACTCGCCGTCGACCGCGTCGCGACGCTGCTGGGCCTCGACCGCGAGGCCGTCGAACCCGGCACGGCCGTGACCCTGCTGCCCTATCTGGACGGCGAACGCACCCCGAACCTGCCGAACGCCTCCGGCCTGCTGCACGGCCTGCGCCACGACACGACCGGCGGCCAGCTGCTCCAGGCCGCCTACGACGGCGCCGTGCACTCCCTGCTCGGCGCGCTCGACCTGGTCCTGGACCAGGACGCCGACCCTTCGGCACCCCTGCTGCTGATCGGCGGCGGCGCCCGGGGCGCGGCCTGGCAGCAGACCGTACGGAGGCTGTCGGGGCGTCCCGTGCAGGTGCCCGAGGCCAAGGAACTGGTGGCGCTCGGCGCGGCCGCGCAGGCGGCCGGGCTGCTGACCGGGGAGGACGCGGCGGCCGTGGCGCGCCGCTGGGACACGGCGGCCGGGCCGGTGCTCGACGCCGTCGAGCGGGACGAGGAGACGCTGGCCAGGATCGCCGGGGTACTCTCCGACGCGGCCCCGCTGCTGGAGCGGCCCACCGACACCCACTGAGGACTGGCGTCAGGCATGACCGCACCGCTGCACGAGGCTCACCCGGCGGGGCCGGGACGCGCGCTGCCCGACACCCAGCAGGGCATGCGCCGCCGCAATCTCGCCCGCGTCCTGCACGCCGTCCGCGCCGAGGGGCCGCTGTCCCGGGCCGCCGTCGCGTCCCGGATCGGGCTCACCCGGGCCGCGGTGTCGACGCTCGTCGACGAACTCGTCCGCTCGGGGCTGATCGAGGAGCTGGGGCCCGAGCGGCCCGGCCGGGTGGGCCGCCCCGGCTCCGCGCTCGCCGTCAGTGGACGGGGCCCGGCCGGGATCGGCGCGGAGATCGGCGTCGACCATCTCGCGGTCTGTGCCGTCGACCTGCGCGGCACGACCAGGGCACGGGCGATACGGCAGGGCGCGAACCGCGGGCGCTCCCCCGGGCCCGTGACGGCGGAGCTCACCGAACTGATCGGCCGGGTCGTCGCCGAGGCGGAGGGCGAGGGCCTGTGGCCCGCCGGACTCGCCGTGGCCGTACCGGGTCTGGTGGCGCGCGATGCCCGGACCGTCGTACGCGCCCCGAACCTCGGTTGGCACGACACGGACCTCGGTGCCCTGCTGCCGGCGGAGCTGCCGCTGACCGTGGACAACGAGGCCAACTTCGGCGCCCTGGCCGAACTCTGGCTCGAGGACGGCACGCCGCGCGACTTCCTGCATGTGTCGGCGGAGATCGGCATCGGTGCGGCCGTCGTCGTGGACGGCGGGCTGCTGCGCGGCACACGTGGTTTCGCCGGCGAGTTGGGACATGTGCCGGTCCGGCCGGACGGGCCGGCGTGCGCGTGCGGCGGGCGCGGCTGCCTTGAGCAGTACGCCGGTGAGGAGGCGGTGCTGCGTGCGGCGGGCCTGGAGCCGGGCGAGGACCGCGTGGGGCTGCTCGCGGGGCGCGCCGCCGAGGGCGACGAGGACGTACGCCGTGCCCTGCGCGACGCGGGCACCGCGCTCGGTGTCGCCCTGACCGGGGCGGTCAACCTGCTCGACCCGCAGAGCGTGGTGCTGGGCGGGGAGCTGTCCGGTCTCGCGCCCTGGCTGCTGCCCTCGCTGCGGGAGGAACTGGCGCGGCGCACGGCGGGTCCGGCCTGTCCAGTGTCCGTGTCACGGCTGGGCCCCGAGGGGCCGCTGCTGGGCGCCGCGCACTCGGTCGTGCGGGCGGTGCTGGACGATCCGGCAGCCGTCGCCGAGCGGGCCTGACAGACGATCAGCCGTCGCCGAGCGGGCCTGACAACCGGACCGCGACGGACGGGCGGAGACCCGGGCGGGGAGCCCCGGACAGCCCGAATCACCCCATGGAGTGGGCGAGTTATCCACACTCTCCCGCCCGTCCACCGAACCACGTCGTTCCCTTCTGACGGACCGGCAGGCGCCGTAACGTGATGATCCGTCGAAGCGAAAGGCATCCCGTCATGGACCAGGCAGCACCGCTCCCCAGCAGGCGAGGCGTCCTCGTGGGCGCCGCCCTCACCGCCGTGCCGTACGTCCTGCTCCCCGGCACACGAGCCGCGGCCCGGCCCCAGGCGCCCGACCACCCCGGGGCCGAGTGGCACCCGGCGACCGGCGCCAACTACACGGCGTCGAACCGCCCCCGCGGCCATCCCGTCGACCGCGTGATCATCCATGTCGCTCAGACGACCTTCTCCGGCACCCTGTCCATCTTCCGGAATCCGAGGAAGCAGGTGTCCGCGCACTACGTGGTGCGCTCGGCCGACGGCCATGTGGCGCAGTGCGTGCGCGAGGCCGACATCGCCTGGCACGCGGGGAACTGGGACTACAACAAGCGCGGCATCGGCATCGAGCACGAAGGCTGGGTGGATCAGCCCTCGTACTTCACCGACGCCGTGTACGAGGAATCGGCCCGGCTCACCGCGGCGATCTGCGCGCGGCACGGCATCCCCCGGAACCGGGAACACATCATCGGCCACCACGAGGTACCGGGCAGCGACCACACCGACCCGGGCCGCCACTGGGACTGGAAGCGCTACATGAGACTGGTCAGAGACTCCGCCTGAGCAGGAACCGCCCGAGTCGCGCGAGCCGCCCCCTGCCCCCTCACCCCACCTCACGTCCCGGTTACAAAGCGCTCAACCTCTGGTTGCGGCACGGTGAGCACGCCACGATGGGGCCATGACTCTGGCCCAGCGCGCCATGGAGCGCCTGCAGGCCTGGCCCGACCTGATGCCGGGCCCGGCGAGTTGCGGTACCGGACGGGCGCTCCGTTCCGTCCGTGACGAGATCGTCCACTTCCACTCGGCACGGGACGTGGACCTCCACCTCACCGGCCGGGCCATCCAGCGCTTCCACTACGACCTCGCCGGTTCGAGCGCGATCCACCTGGTTCCCGGATCGTGCTGGGTGACGGTCCACCTCGACTGCGAAGCGGACGTCGATCTGCTGCTGAGCCTGGTGAGCATCGCGCTCAAGGCACACCAGACTCCGCCCGCCGCCGATGAGCCGCGGCCCGTCGGATGCAACTTCCACCGTGTCAGGGTGCTTCCGCGCGACGCCGCCGCGGGCGGCTGAGCCTTGGGGACACCACCGGAGGAGGTCAACGCGGAGGCCTGGCGTGCGTACGGAGTTCACCATCTGCGGCGTGGCACGGAGCTGCCCGAGGTGGCGCGGATCGACTGGGGTTTCGAGGGCACCGGGCCGGGGACCGAGGTCCTCGGGGAGCTCGCGGGCCGGCGGGTGCTGGACCTCGGGTGCGGTCCGGCCCGGCACGCCGCCCATCTGGCGCGTGCGCACGGCGCGCTGGTGGACGCGGTCGACGCCTCGGCCGGCCAGTACGAACGGGCCCGTGCCCGTTACGGCTCGCTGCCCGGGCTGCGGCTGGTCCTGGCCGACGCGGTGGAGCATCTGCGCGCGGCGGAGCCGTACGACGTCATCTACTCCCTGCATGCCGTCCCGTACCTCGACCCGCACCGGCTGCTGCCCGCCCTCGCCGCGGCGCTCAGGCCGGGCGGCAGGCTCTGCTTCACGGTGCTGCACACCAACTCGCGCGGTGACGGCCCCTCGGACCGGGTCGCGGCCCGGCCCGAGATCCTGCGGATGGCCGGCGGTGGTGACACCACCGTCCACATGTGGGTCCTCACCCCGGACCTCTGGACGGAGCTGCTCACCGAGTACGGGCTGCGCGTGGAGCACGTCGACGTCCTCGACACGCCGCAGGCCGGCGACCACGCGTCCTACCGGCTCTTCCAGGTGACCCGGCCCGTCCGCGTCTCCTCCCGGCCGCGCGTCGACCGACCGCCGCCGGCCCATGCCGCGCTCGGGGTCGGCGCCATCCTGTACGGACCCCGCGGGCTGCTCCTGGGCCGGCACCGGCGCGGGACGTGGGAGCTGCCCGGCGGGACGGTGGAACCCGGGGAGTCGTTGCGGGACACGGTGGTGCGCGAACTGGGCGAGGAGACCGGGCTCGCGGCACGGCCGGAGGACGTCCGGCTGCTGGGGACGCTCCTCGACGATGCCGGCGGGGTCGTCCGGGTGACCGTCGCCGCCCGGGTCACCGTCTGGCAGGGCGAGCCCGCGGACCAGCCCGAGGAGAGCGTGGGCCGCTGGCGCTGGTTCGGCCTGGACCGGCTGCCCGAGCAGTTGTTCGTGTGCAGCGCTCAGGCCCTCACGGCTTGGCGACCCGGCCTGCCGATCGACCACACACCCGCGCACTACACGCCGTACACCACCAGAACGGACGGCAGCTGAAGCACCCGGAGGGGTGTGTTTTTCCGACTGTTTCCGCGTAGTCGGCAGTCAGCCGTACTCCTGAGCCCTGACGTCTGGTCCACTGCCCCTGAGGACATCTGACGAGACATCAGGGGGTACGGTGACTGATCGTCATAAGCGACGCAGAGCAGGCAGAGCGGTACTGGCGTTCCTCACGGCGTTCGGCGCACTGGCCGGTGCGTCCCTGGCGGGGGCGGCTCCGGCCGGTGCCGCCCAGAAGGGCGTCCGTGTCGCGCCGGGTGTCACGTACGAGCACTTCGACATCCCGGCGGCCAAAGGGGTGACGCACGCGCATGTGCTGCGCGTCGACCTGGGCAACCCGCGCGTGAAGGTGGATCTGCTGTACCCCGGCGCGGTGGCCTCGCGCGCGCAGGTCTCGCGGATGGCCGACGCCCAGAGGGCCGTCGCCGGTGTCAACGGCGACTTCTTCAACATCACCGAGACGCAGCACCCGGGCGTCGAGGCGACCGGCGCGAGCGTGGGTCCGGCGATCACGGCCGGGCGGACGCTCAAGGCGGCCGTGCCGAACGGCCAGCGGTTCGGCCCGGAGCTGCCGCCCGGCACGACCACCGAGGACGTGTTCGGTGTGGGCACCGACGGACGCGCCAGGCTGGACCGGCTGGCCCTCGACGGCTCGGTCCGCGCCTCCGGGACGCGGCTGCCGCTCGGCGGGCTCAACCAGTACGCGCTGCCGGTGGGTTCCGTCGGCGCGTTCACCTCCGAGTGGGGCAGCGCCTCCCGGGTGCGCTCCACCTGCGGCACGGACACGGACCGGGCCGCTCCGTGCAGCACGGACACCTATGAGGTGACGGTCCGCGACGGCAAGGTCGTCTCGGCCGCCGACACCCCCGGCCGCGGCCCCATCGCCGCGGGGACGACCGTGCTGGTCGGCCGGGAGGCGGGCGCCCAGCAGCTCCGGAAGTTCTCCACCGGCGAAGCGGTAGAGATCGCGCACAGTCTCGTCGCGGCCACGAGCGGAGTCCCGTACCGTCTCGCCCTCGGCGGCTACCCGGTCCTCTCGAAAGGCCGGCCACTGCCGGGTCTGGACGACACGGCGTCGGCCGTCCGTACGGCCGTGGGGCTCGCCGACGACGGGCGGCACATGCTGCTGCTCGCGCTGGACGGTGGCACCGCCTACCGCAGCGGCATGACGATCGCCGAAGTGGCCGACACCATGCGGCGGCTGGGTTCGCGGGACGCCTTGAGCCTGGACGGCGGCGGGTCGTCGACGCTGGTCGCCCGGAAGTCGGGCGCGAGCACCGTGTCCGTACGCAACCACCCCAGCGGCGGCGCCGAGCGCGCCGTCCCGAACGGCATCGGCGTGTTCTCGGACTAGCGGCACAAGGCCTCACCTCAAGGCCTCACCTCAAGACCCGCCTCAAGGCCTCAAGCTGCTGACGATCTCCGCCGTCGCCGTGATGCCGCTGTGGATGGTGGGGGCGATGCTCGTGCTGGCCAGGTAGAAGCCGAGCAGCAGGCAGACCAGCGCATGGGAGACCTTCAGCCCACCGTTGCGCAGGAAGATCACCGCAAGGACCACGAGCAGCAGCACCACAGAGATGGAAATGGCCATCGTCAACTCCTCCGCCACGCCGCCCTATCCGATTCACGGCGTTCGGCCGTAAGTGTGGCGTAGCGGAGGGTTCGTCCGGTGGGCTGACCTGTCCGCCGAACGTGTGAAGTCCTACGCCGCCCGGCGGGCGTCCAGGAACGCCTCCAGTCCGGCGAGGTCGTCGGTGTTGAGGTGGTCGACGTCCGCGGCGAGCAGTTCGGCCCACACCGCGTCACGGGCGGGCCCGGCCAGATCAGGGGTCGCCCAGAACCGCACCTTCTGCCCCCGCGCGTGCGCGGCCCGGACGATGCCCCGCAGCTTCTCCCGCTCGGCGTCCGGGAACGCGCCCACACCCTGCCAGGTGAAGTTGAGGGACCAGTTGTCGCTGATCAGCGGGACGAAGGAGGCCGGGGCCTGGCTGCCGAGGTCGGCGAGGCGGCCGTCGTAGAAGGCGCGCCGGACGCTCTGGGCCTCCATGGGGGCGCGGGCCGCGCGGTCGCCGGAGATCACGGCGGTGACCGGGCCGGGGAGGACACGGCCGTGGGCGTATGTCGTGAACAGGTGCCGGTAGCGCCCGAGGTGGCGGTCGAGCTCGAGATACGTCGACGAGCCCTCGGTCTTGATGTCGACGAGGAGTTGCAGCGAGCCGCGGTACCCCCGGTACACGCGGCCGCGGTTGGCCCGGACGCGGGCGGCGAGCGGGTCGAGGTAGAGCGACTCGAGGGTGCGGGCCGGGTCGAGGTCCTCCGGGTCGTGGGCGACGAGGAGCTGGTCGCCGACTAGGTAGATGTCGGCCTCGACGCTGCCGAACCGGTGGTCGAGGGCGTCGAACAACGGGCGCGGGTGCTCGTAGTCGTTGTGGGCGTGGGCGCGCCACAACGGGCGGCACCCGTGCCGTCGTTCGCCGGCCGCCGCGTGGGCGGCGGGGAGGGCGACCGAGCCCGCGAGGGCGGCGCCGAGGGTGGTGAGGGCTCTGCGACGGGTGGTGAGGGCCATGCTCTGCCTCCCTGGAAGTGCCGTACGGGAACCCTGCGAGTATGGGGTCCCGGCAGGTCCAAGAAGCAGGCCCGTGCACGGAGTTGGCCGGACCGCCGCCCGGCGTTCACTTCACCGGAGCGGGGCGCACGAAAAAGCCCGCCCCAGGTGGGACGGGCTTTCCCCGGTGCTTCCCGGGCTTTTCCCTCGCGTCGAACAGGTACGTCCGGGTGTACGTCAGGGGGCTTGGAGGTCGACCAGTCCGGCCAGTGCCTCGCGGTGGGCGCCCGCCGTGCCGTAGGCGATCGAGTCGGCCTTCGCACGCTTCAGGTACAGGTGCGCCGGGTGCTCCCACGTCATGCCGATGCCGCCGTGCAGTTGCACTGCCTCCTCGGCGGCGTGCACGGCCACGGGTGCCGCGAAGGCCTGGGCGACGGTGACGGCCACCTCGACGTCCTCGCCCCTCGCCAGCGCGTCCGCGGCGTTGCGGGCGGCCGCGCGGAGGTTGACGACCTCCAGCCAGAGCTGGGCCAGCCGGTGCTTGAGCGCCTGGAAGCCGCCGACGGGCCGGTTGAACTGCTTGCGTTCCTTCAGATAGCGGACGGTCTCCGTCAGCGCCCAGTCGGCGAGCCCGAACTGTTCGGAGGCGAGCAGTCCGGCTCCGGCGGTCAGGGCCCGGCGCACGGCGGGTTCGGCGTCGCCCAGCAGCCGGCCCGGCACCCCGTCGAGCGTGACGGTCGCCAGCGGCCGGGTCAGGTCCAGGGAGACCTGGGGGGTGACGGTCGCCGCCGTGGCGTCGACCGCGTACAGGCCGCCGTCGTCGGCGGGCACCAGCAGGACGTCCGCGACGGCCGCGTCCGCGATACCGGTCAGCTCACCGCGCAGCCGGCCGTCCTCGTGCCGGACCACCTTGTAGGCGGTGCCCGGTGCGATGTTCAGCGCGACGGCGAGGGCGCCGATCCGCCGCCCGGACGCCAGGTCGGCGAGCAGGTCGTCGGCGTCGCAGGCGAGCAGTGCCTCGGTGGCGACGACGGCGCTGGTCAGGTAGGGCACGGGAGCGACCGCGCGGCCCAGCTCCTCCAGGACGACGGCGGCTTCGCGGTGCGTGGCGCCCTGGCCGCCCTTCGCCTCGGGCACCAGGAGCCCCGCGAGGCCCATGCCGTCGGCGAGCGCCTTCCACGCCTCACGGTCGTGCGGGGTGTCCGACTCGGTGCGGGCGATCACCCCGGGCGCGTCGCAGTGGTCGGCGAGCAGGTCCCGTACGGCGGCCCGCAGCGCCTCTTCCTCCTCGGAGTAGAGAAGATCCGTCATCGGGCCAGGTCCTTCCAGGCGACGTCCTTGTCGGTGCGCGGTTCGGCGGGCAGGCCGAGGACGCGTTCGGCGACGATGTTCAGCAGGACCTCGGTGGTCCCGCCCTCGATGCTGTTGCCCTTGGAGCGCAGATAGCGGTAGCCGGCCTCGCGGCCGGTGAAGTCGACCAGTTCCGGGCGGCGCATGGTCCAGTCGTCGTACAACAGGCCCTCCTCGCCGAGGAGTTCCACGTCCAGGCCGCTGATCTCCTGGTTGAGGCGGGCGAAGGCGAGCTTCATGCCGGCGCCTTCGGGACCGGGCTGGCCCACGACGAGCTGCTGGCGCAGCCGTTCGCTGGTGAGCCGTGCGACCTCGGCCTCGACCCAGAGCTTCAGCAGACGCTGATGCAGGTCGTGGGTGCGCAGCTCGGGCCGCTCGCGCCAGGTCTTGGAGACCGGTCCGATCATGCCGCCCTCGCGGGGCAGCCGCATGCCGCCGATGGCGACACGTTCGTTGTTCAGCGTGGTCTGCGCGACCCGCCAGCCGTCGCCGACCTCGCCGAGGCGGCGCGCGTCCGGGATCCGGACGTCGGTGAGGAACACCTCGTTGAACTCGGCCTCGCCGGTGACCTGCCGCAGCGGCCGCACCTCGACGCCCGGGTCGGTCATGTCGCAGACGAAGTACGTGATGCCCCGGTGCTTGGGCACGTCCGGGTCGGTGCGGGCGATGAGGATCGCCCAGCGGGCCACATGGGCGCTGGACGTCCAGACCTTCTGCCCGTTGATCACCCAGGTGTCGCCCTCACGCACGGCCCGTGTGCGCAGCGCGGCGAGGTCGGACCCGGCGCCCGGCTCGCTGAACAGCTGGCACCAGACCTCCTCACCCACCCAGAGGGGCCTGAGGAACCGCTGCTTCTGCTCCTCGGTGCCGTACTTGAGGATCGTCGGCGCGGCCATCCCGAGGCCGATGCCGATCCGCCGCGGGTCGTTGTCGGGCGCCCCGGCGGCCTCCAGCTCGGCGTCCACGACGGCCTGGAGGGAACGGGGGGCGCCGACTCCGCCGAGGCCCTCCGGGTAGTGCACCCACGCCAGTCCGGCGTCGAAACGGGCCCGGAGGAAGTCCAGACGGTCGGTCGAGGCCGGCGGGTGCGCGGCCAGCAACTCCCGCGTACGGCCGCGCAGTTCCTCGGCGCTGGTCACACTGCGCTGCTCCGCGCTGGTCATGCTGCTGCCTCCTCCATGACGACGGCGACCCGTCCGGTGGTCAGGCCGTCCGCGACCTTCTGCACGGCGGCGGCCGCTCCCGGGAGCGGGACGCGCTCGCTCACCAGCGGCTTGATCGCGCCCCGGGCGGCCAGCTCGGTGAGCTGCTCGTGGCAGTGCTGGACCAGCTTCGGGTTCTTGGTGTTGTAGAGGCCCCAGTGCAGACCCATGATCGAGTAGTTCTTCACCAGGGCGTGGTTCAGGGCCGGGGTGGGGATCGTGCCGCCGGCGAAGCCGACGACGATGATGCGCCCCTCGAAGGCGACGACCTTGGCGGACTGGGCGTAGGCCTCGCCGCCGACCGGGTCGTAGAC
>NZ_JBHUQX010000033.1:0-35087 GCF_042674225.1 Streptomyces sp. NPDC056948 | reverse complement strand
GCTGTGCCGTCGTGGGCCAGGCGGCTGTGCACGGCCCGAAGGACGTCGATGCCGGCCCCGCTCGGCAGGCTGAGTGCATCGGGCCCGCTCAGGTGCCGGGCAGCAACCTCCCGGGCCAGCGCACCGGGCACCACCGCGGGCGGCATCTGGCCGGCGTCGAAGTAGGTCACCGGGAGTGGGCACCGGGCGGTGGCGTTCGCCGCCCAAGTCGTCTTCCCGGCCCCGGAGAAGCCCGTCACCAGCCGCACGCGCTGCTCGCCCGTCAGCTCCGGTTCGCTGCCATGCGGCCAGTAGACGTCGGGAACCTGGGGAAAGGCCTGCAGCTCCTCGACGAACTGCTCGTACAGGGCGGGCAGTTCACTGGCATGAAAGGCTCGCCCGTGGGCTCCGGCACTCGCGTACTGGAGGCGGGCAGCCAGCTTCCACACCAGCGTCTGCGCTCCCAGGGACCCGAACGGCACCTGGGCGGCCTGCTCGGTGCACCACTGCAGGACACCGGTGAGATCCGCAGCAGCGGGCGGCAGCCACGCCTCCTGCGGATCGGGATGGCCCGGCCACACCAGCGACACGTCCGCCGACCAGTCCGGCTGCTGGGTCCGTCGGAGCAGATCCGGACCCGGTGCGGTATTGCTGACCACGACCAGCTTGGGCGTGCCGAGGCGCCGCCCTGCCGTGTGCTCCGCGCGTAGCTTGGCGAACTGCTCGACCGACCCCCTGATGTCGCTCCACATCAGATTGCCCTGCCGGGTCTTGACCTGCAGGTAGAGATATCGATCCGGGAGCACGACCTCCAGGTCCTCGTCCAGCTCCATCAGCAGCGTTTGGGCACCGGCCTGACGCAGCCGCAGCAGGCAGCCCACGGCGTACAGGTTCTGGTAGGTGAATCCGCGGTGCAGGGACGTGATCCGCCGCAGCTGTGCCGCATTGAGCGGGGCGGCCAGCCCTGGGGCGGTGTCGCTGGCCGGTGGCGGTTCCTTGTCGTGCACGCCGCCAGGGTAGCGGCCCGCCCGCAGCAGCCGTGCGTCCCGCATCGCGATGTCCGGGCCCGCCGCCTCCCGCAACGCGATGCCGGCGGCCGTCAGGGGCGCTGGAGCAGGCAATCTCGTCGTCGCCGAGACCGCGTTGGTGCGCAGGGCGCTGGTCAGCGCTGGGTCCAAGGGGCCCAAGGGGCCGGGATCCGGAAAAGCTCGCGGACGGAAACTGCATGCCCTCCCAGGGCCCAGGCCCAGGGAGCCTTCCAGGCCGCAGTCGCCGTGATGCATGTTCGTCTGCCCAGACGGTCGTGGACCGGCCAGGCCGGGCGATGAGAAAGGGCCGAGCCTGCCGGGGCACATGGGGCGTCGAGCGTGGCCCACCCCGTAGCGCCGCCGGATGCCTCACTACGGCCTGCAGCGGCCGATCTTGGTGCACGGCATGCCAGGTCAGGCCGCAAAACAAGCGATGACACAGCACGTGGGTCACTACTCCGTGATGGTCACCCGGTCCCGCCCCTGCTCGCGAAGAGGTCGCGTGCCGGCCGTATCCGGGGTGGGCAAGGGCCCTGGCATCGGCCCTGTTGACGCATGAAATGCCTGATGAGGCCGTGTTGTCAGTGGCGCATGGTAGATGTGAAGACAGGGATAACTTGTGTGGGTTTCCCGTTAGTTGATCAAAGTCGAGTGAAGAGGCAGGGCATGGTCGAGACGGAACTTCCCGAGCGTGGGGTGGTGTTCTGGCCGGTCGGCACGGGCGACTCCACCACGATCGTGCTCGGCGGCGACCTGGTCCTCCAGGTCGATCTGCGGGACATGAAGGCCGCCGACGAGGAAGGAGCGGTGGTCGCCGCCGTCATCGACCGGCTGGCGGATACCCTGCCGCGCCCCGACTGGCTGGACGGGGAGACTGCCTACCTCGCGGTGTTTGCTCTGACCCACGCCGACCTGGACCACTGCTGTGGGTTCGGTGACCTGCTGGACAGTGGCATCCTGATCGGGGAGATCTGGGCAACGCCCCGGCTGTGGCGGGAGATCTCCGAGGACAAGACCATGTGCCAGGACGCCCAACTCTTCCAGGACGAGGTCGAGCGCCGCGTCGCCGCCACCCTGGAGGCTCTCGAGAACGGTGAGGAGCCCGCCAGCGGCAACCGGGTACGGATCATCGGCTACGACGACGACCGCGACCAGCACTCCTACAGCGAGCTGCCCGACGAGTACTTCACCTTCCCCGGCGAGACGATCACGATGATCGACGGCAACGACCTGTCGGAGACGTTCGAGGCGTTCGTCCACGCCCCGTTCAAGGGCGACTGCGCCGGCGAGCGCAATGAGACCTCCCTTGCCCTGCAGATCCGCATGCACACCGGCGACGGCACGACGGGTCGGCTGCTCCTCCTCGGCGACCTCGCCTACCCCACGATCAAGAAGATCTTCGACAACAGCGAGTACTTCGGCAACACCGACCGGGTGGAGTGGGACCTGCTGCTCTCCCCGCACCACTGCTCCAAGAAGGTCATGTACGCCAAGGGTGAGGGCTTCGAGGAGGAGCTGAAGCAGGACATCCTCGACCAGTTCGAGACCTACGCCAGGGCGGACGCGCGGGTGATCGCCAGTTCGCGGCCCTTCCGGGACCAGGACGAGAAGGGGCACAACCCGCCCCATCTGCTGGCCCGTGACGCCTACGGGGAGATCACCGTGCTGCCGGTGCTGTGCACGGGGGAGTACCCCACCCAGGATGAGCCCCGGCCGGTGGTGTTCGCCCTGGAGCCCTTTTTCGGGTTCGAACTCGTCGACGTCGCCGAGCTGGAGAACAAGTCCTTGGTGATGAAGGCTGCGGGCGGTGGCCGCCGGATGCTGGCCGCGCTGGGCACCACCCGCTTCCCGGCTGCCGCGTTCACCGCCACCGCCGCCCTTCCCTCCCCGCGGGCGGCCGCCGCCGCGCGCAGCGCCGTCGAGCAGGCCCGCGGAGACAAGGCCGCACCTGCTACACCCCTGGGATTCGGTGACGCGTGAGCGACCGCACCACTACGGCCGTCACGGCCGGCCAGCACCTCGCCCTCGACCAGCTTCGGCAAATCACCGGCTCAGCTCGCGGTGGGGTCTTCCTCGCCCATGTGGACACGGCACCCGCGGCCCCTAAGGGCTTCGTGGAAGCGCGCATCAGCGTGGGCTGCGCCGGTCTGCCGCGCGCCGAGGGCGGGCTGCGGCTGCGCAGCGAGGAGCCCGTCACGCTCTACATCCCGCCGGACTTCCCCTTCGAGACCCCGATGGTGTACACCCGGCACAGCCGCTTCGCCGGGGCCCCGCACGTCGTCTGGGCTCATTTCCCGTGCCTGTACCGCTCCACGGCGACCGAGTGGGACCCGGCCGACGGCATGTACGGGTTCATCACGCGCCTGCTGGACTGGTTCCGGGCCGCCGCGGCCGGGGAACTGGATGCGCCCGGCGAGCCGCTGCACCCACCCCACGCGGTGGGCGACTACGCGGACAGTCTGCTCGTCATCCGCCGCGACGCGCCCGCCGCAGAGGACGACGAGCCATGGCTGGGCGCGGCCGTCCTGCACCGCATCAGTGATGAGCGCAGTGACGTGGTCGGCTGGCTCCCCTTCGGCCAACCCTGGCCGCTCACCCTCGCCGATGCCCGCGCCGCAGCCCAACTCCCCAACGACGCCGAGGTGTTCCTCGCCCCGGCTGTGATCACCGCAGACCACCTGACCTTCGAATACCCCGACACCGCCCGGGCGCTCATCACCGCCCTCGCCCGCGGCCGCATCACCGCACGCATGGTCCTCGGCCTCGTTGGCGTGGCCGCCGACCACAACCGCCGCCTGCGCACCCCCGCCGATCACACCGGCCCGGACCGCAAGCCGCACTCCCTCGCCCCGGTCCACCTGCTGCTGGGCACCCCCTCCCGGGGGACCAGCGGCCACGGCCCCCGCCGAACCCACCTGGTGGCCTGGCACCTGCCCGACATCGCCGACAAACTCACCCGCCTTGCCGTCACCGCCTACGTCGACCGCCAACTGCCCGAACTCGGCGACGAACTCATGCAGATCGGCGAGGAATGGCTCCACACCCTGACCACCCGGTGGCTCCGCCTGTACGAGGCCCGCCCCGAGGTCACCGTCCGCCGCGATCACCACACCCCGGCGGCCTGGCTGCATGGCAAACGCATCCTCGTCCTGGGCGCCGGCGCACTCGGCGCGCCCGCCGCCGATATCTGCGCCCGTGCCGGTGCCGCCCACCTCACCGTCGTCGACCAGTCACTCGTGCACCCCGGCATCCACTCCCGCCAGCCCTACGCCGACGCCGACATCGGCTACCCCAAGGCCGACGTCCTGGCCGCCCGCCTCAATGAGATCGACCCGCACGCCACCCGTATCGAGCCCGTAGTCGCCGACATCACCCGCCGTTTCTCCGCCCTTGACGTGCACTCCTTCGACCTGATCCTGGACTGCACCGCCAACCGTGTCGTACGGGCCTACCTCGAACGCGCCCGCCGCACCGACCCGACCGCCTGGCCGCACCTGGCCACCGTGATGATCGGCCACCAGGCCACCCGCGGCATCGCCGCACTCTCACCCCGCTCGGCCACCGGCGGAGGCACCGACGTGCTGCGCCGCACCGCCCTGACCGCCCGCCAGGATCCCACCCGTGCCCTGGCCGACATGGTCGAGGACTTCTTCCCCACCGAACCCCGCACCGAGCTCTTCCAGCCCGAACCCGGCTGCTCGGACACCACCTTCACCGGCTCCGCCGCCGACGTCACCGCCCTGGCCGGACAGCTCATGACCGGCATCCTCCACGTCCTCAACGCCCCCGACGACCGGCACACCATGGCCGCGCTCACCGTCCGCACCCCCAGCGGCCCCACCGACCCCCAGCCCACCGGACCGCGCTGGCTGACCTGGCCCAACGACACGATCGTCACCGACGACGCCACCGGCTACGACATTCGCATCGCCCCCGCCGCCCTCGCCGAGATGCGGGCCGAAGCCCGCCGCGGCGCCCGCGTCCGCGGCCCGCGCGTCGAAACCGGCGGCATGCTGCTGGGCGCCATCGACGACTCCACCGGGATCATCTACGTCGACGAGGCCACCGGGCCGCCCCCGGACTCCCTGCTGGCCGAGACCTACTTCCAGCACGGCCTGGACGGCGTCACCCGCCACCTCGCCGCCCGCCGCACTGCGACCGGCAACACCAGCCGCTTCCTCGGCCTGTGGCACACCCACCCCCACTCGCCGGCACAGCCCAGCGCCACCGACTGCACGGCCATGGAACTGCTGACCCTGCCCCTGGACGACGCCCCCGCCCGCGCCCTCGTCCTCATCGCCGGCGGACCGCAACCCGTCTGGGACAAATGGCTCGCCACCGGCGACGGACCAGACCTCTACGCCCGCCTCGCCACCCGCACCACCGCGGCCACCACTCCACCAGCAGAGACGCTGCCACCCGGCCGCCCCCGCTCGGCCCTCTGGTGGCCCGGCGGCTACGCCACCCGCCCCACCACCGCCGACAGCACCGTGCCCGCCCCACGCCGATCGGACGACCCCCGCCCATGACCCGCACCCTCGGCCTTGCCCTGTCCGGCGGAGGCTCCCGCGCGGCCGCCTTCCACCTCGGCTGCCTGCGCGCCCTGCACGACCGCGATCTCCTCGACCGCATCCGCGTCGTCTCCGGCATCTCCGGCGGATCCCTGCTCGCCGCCCTATGGGCCTACGGCCCGCCCGACTTCGCCGACTTCGACACCCGCACCACCGACCTGCTGCGCTCCGGCCTACAACTCGACATCGCACGACAAGCGTTTACGCCCGCTGCCGTCATCCGCAACCTCACCGCCGCCGCCCGTGCCAGCACCCGCCAACTGTTCACCCGCGCTACTGACGTCAGCGTCGCCCGTCCCGCCAACCGCACCGACGCGCTCGCCGCCGTCCTGGCCCGCAAGGCCTTCGCCACCGCCACCATGGCCGACGTCACCCACCCCGGCCTGGACGTCGTCCTGACCGCCACCGACCTGGCCACCACCAACGCCGTCCGTTTCGGCAGCGCCCGCAGCGGCTGCTCCCGCTACGGCACCATCACCGAGCCCGTCCACGTCGCTACCGCCGTGGCCGCCTCCGCTGCCTATCCCGCCTTCCTGCCAGCTCTGGAGCGCACCTTCACCTTCCAACACCCCGGCGGACACCACGAACAGCACACCGTGCTGCTCACCGACGGCGGCGTCTACGACAACCTCGGCCTGTCCGTCCTGGAACCCGGACGCTCACCGCACCACACCCAGCACGTCTACGACGTGCCCTTCATCATCGCCTGCGACGCCGGCGTGGGCGAACTCCCCCTGCAAACACCGCACTTCATGACCGGCCGCCTCAGCCGCTCCTTCGTCACCGTCCATCGCAAAGCCCAGGACTCCGCCCGCTCCCGCCTGCACGAATGGGCCGCCAGCGGACGCATCGACGGCTTTGCCCTGGCCTACCTAGGCATGAAAGACCACCGCCTGCCCGCACCGCCCGCCGACCTCGTCCCGCGCAGCGCGGTCGCCACCTACCCCACCAACTTCCGTGCCATGAACCGCACCCACTTCGACGCCATCACCACCCGCGGCGAACAACTCATGCGCACCGTCCTGCCGATGTACCTGCGCTCTTCCCAGCGCTGACATACAGTAGCCAGCGCATTCCTGCGATGCGCACACCAGGAAGCCCGCCGCCGCAGCGCGGCGAGGGGAGGGTGAGAAACCACGCCCTCAGATCCCGGGCCGCCGCCTCGGTATGCGTGAGCCGGTACGGGCTACAGGTTGCGACGGCAGCTCTCTTGGGCCAGTCCGGGCAGGCCGTGCCGAGACCACCAGTGGAGGTGCCCGTCGGAGAACTGCGGCTGGGTGAGGTCCGCGCCGGTCAGCACGATCGGCAGGACGGGATGAACGAACCCTTGATGATCGTTGAGTGTGATCGGGGGGTGCGTGCACAGTCTCTGCAGAGCGTCCCGCTCGCTGGGCTCAAGGTGATCGCGCAGCGCGGCGGCCAGGAGGTAGCACTCCACCCCCTGCTCCCGAAGGCGGGTCTGAATGGCGGTCAGCACGTCGAGGTCGTCCTGGTTGATGAGATCGCCCGGCTGGGTACTCAGCCCACCCTTGACCTCGCCGACCACCACCACCGGCTGCGGCCCGTCGTCCAGCACCACCACGAGGTCCACCTCACGCGGCCCACCCGGGAACTCGAAGCTGACGCCCAGCTGGCACGTCATCGTCGTCCCGCTGGCAGCGGGCAGCAAACCGGCAGGAAAGAGCTGCTGGTGGTAGCAGGCAAGAACGGTCGCGGCCGCCATCACCGGCCGGGTCTCGGCCATTAGGTTCCGCGTGATGCCATCCGCGAGTCGGAAATGCCAGTCAAAGCGCCGCGGTGATGAGCCCAGGAGATAGCCGAGCGGAAACCGGCGCCCGCAGTGCGAGCAGTCCATTTCCGCTTCCAGTCGAGGCGCGGGCACCGCGGTGAACCCCCTGCACTCAGGGCAGTGAAGCGGGGCGACCGGCTCCAGAAGGCCACGCTGCTGCAGGGCTAGGACCACCTTCGTGGCGTAGCTCGCGCGACCGTCCGGCGTGCTCACGGGCCCCGGCCAGTGCTCCCGGTACTTGTTGGCGAGTCCTACGAGCCGGTCGTGAACCAGGCCGTCGGCACTCTTGGACGCCGTGTGGAGCACCTGCCAGACGGCGGGCTCGCATCCGGCCGCGCTGCTGATGCCTCCCAGGCGGCGGATCAGCCCTGTCACCTTGCGCCCGTTGACCTCCTGGCGCGGCTGCCAGCCGGAACCGCGGAAGAGGCCGTTGAGGATGTCGGCGTTGTCCAGCAGGCACAGGCGCACCTTGTCGGTGCCGCTGTCGGCCAGGACACCGCAGACCCTGCCGCCGCGGGCTGGCCGGTGAAATGGTTCCGGATGATTCGCGGGCTGTGTATCGAGCAGAGTGCTCAGCGAACGCAGGTTGGGCACCAGGGGCGTCCAACCGGGATGACCGTCACGCACATCGGTGAAGGTGACGTGGGCCGCCACGATTCCGGCGTAGTGACGGTCCGGCCGCCAGCGGGCCGGCCCCACCGGCGGCATCGGTACGGCCAGAGTCCTCTGTTGCGGCGCAAGGGACACCGAGAATTCCTTGACCGAGGCAGTCAGGAACGGATGACGCCCACGCCGGGGCAGAGCGTGCTTCACCGAGCTGCCGGGCAGCGCGGTGATGCCCAAGTCATACAGCAGGGCGGCGAGATCCTCAGGAATGGGCCGATGCCGGGTGATCACGCTGATCGTCGGTCCCAGGTCGAGGCCGTCGCCCCGCCCCGAACGGCCGAGTGCGTCCTCGCGCAGGGCCGCGCGGAGCCATTGCTCAGCCACGGCGCGAACCCGGTCGGCATGCGTTACCGGCCAGGGCAGAACGTGGTGACCGGCAGCCCGGGCGGTCCACAAGTGCATGAGATCAGCGGGATCCGCTGCATCCACCAGGACGATCACGCTCGTGGAATCGTCCGAGTCGTACTCCACATCGAGGCAGGTCAGGCCGATCGGGGTGACCAGACCATCGAAGGCAGGAACGGGGGCATCGACCCCGATCGTGCGGCTCTCGGCAACGCGAGCGAAGCGGGACCGCAGTTCGGCCGCGGCAGGGTAGTCGCCGTAATGGCCGAACCACACCTCGAACAACGGGCCCAGAGGATCTGCCGTGTCCCACTCGGGCAGCACGAACGCGTGCTGGGGTGCGGGGTCATCCAGCAGCCACTCCACGCCCAACACTCCCGGAGCCGCCAGCGGTTCGTGACTGCCGAAGGGAGTGCCGTGATCGGGCTTCCACCGGTAGCCCTCTTGACCCGCGACCTCACACGCTGCGGGATCGCCCGCCACTGGGTAGAAAACGTCGACCGCAAGAGCCTCGGCAGTGTGAAGAGTGTCCGGGGCGTCGGGCGCCAGCCACGGAAAGTACGCCCCGCCCCAGACACAGGTGGAGGCCTGCACTGCGCTGGAGACGGCCTCGGCGTCAGGCTGGAGAACCATTCCGACCCGAACCGGCCGGATGCAAATCGTTCCACTGGCGTGCCCGCTCTGAGCCATCCCGCGCGTCCTCGTCCGTCCCGCTCTACAGCGACAGGGTACCGCTCAGGGGCCCCGGGAGCTGTCTGTGCTGGGCGATGTCCGGACCCGCGCATCGCCCAACCTGGCTGCGTGCCATGAGTGATCCGACTGTGGGACCCATTCGCCCCGCGCTCAGAAAACCATGTGCCGCTGACTGGGCACCAAGGCCCCGCCACCGCCCTCGTCGCCTTGCCCATCCTGAACGCCGACCGTGACTTACTCGTCAGCGCCTGCTTGGACGACACCAGTATCCGTGTGGGACTACCACACGGGACGGGAGTTTCTCCGCCTGGTCACCGTCGCACCGATCACCTAGCTCGCCGTGCTCCCCCGCCGGCTCCGTCAACCGCAGCACCGCCCCTGCCGTCATCGCCGGCAGCCCCACGGGAATGGCCGCTGTCACCGTGCACCTCCAATCTCCGAGCGGCGGCATCACGCTCAAGGAGGCCTGAACTGCCCCAGCCACCGTTCCGGTGGGCATACGGCGCCGCGACAGCGCACTCCCGCTGTAGTGTTGACATCTCAGGCATGATTCGCGAATCATGAATCATGCCTCAACAGGACGTGGAGCCGCTGCGTGAGGTGTCCGTGCGGGTCTTCGGCAACCGCTACCGGGCGGAGCTGATGTGGGCGCTGGCGGCAGCGGACGAGCAGGGTGTGTGCCTGGGAGACCTTGCCGCCGCCCGCAACGCACCGGCGAGTGTCTACCAGGCGCCAATCCGGGCCCTGGTGGAGGCGGGGCTGGCCGAGCGGCTGCCGCGGGCGCCGGGGGAGCGGCGCCGCTGGTACCGGCGCAGCGACAACGAGACGCTTTGGCAGTGTCTTGAAGGCCTGTTGGGCTGTTTGGCAGAACAGTCCGTACCCATGCGGATTGGATAGTCGGCGGGGCCGCTGCGTGCGGCCGGAGCCCGGTGAGGCAGGGTGGAGGCCATGGTGACCTTGGCGAACTCCGTGATCGGCCGTTCCGTGCGGACGGCTTCTGCCGCCCTGCTGGAGGCGGGCACCCAGACCAAGATCGCCTCCCTGCAGGGCACCGAGGCCCTGTTCTTCCACCGGCTGGATGCCGCAGAGCACGCCCGGCGCCAGGAGGCCGCCGCAGGGCGGCTGGATCGGATGGCGGCGCTGGAGACCCTCCTGACGCTGCCGGTTAACATCCCCGTCCCCCTCCCCTCGCTCGAGGCCGGCCAGCGGCGGTCCGTACGCGCCCTGCCCGCAGGAGCCGCGGACCGTGACCGTACGACGGTGACCCGGCGCGCGGTGCGGCCGGTGCGGGTGGACCTGGCCGTAGTGCGCGCCGCCGGGTGGCGCCAGGGACTGCGGGACGCGGGCCGGTTCGCGCCGTTCTGTCGCCGTGCCATGCTGCTCACCCGCCGCCCCTCACACCTGGAAGAGCTGCTGGCCGAGGCGGACTTCTACGGCATCGGCGTCTTCCTCGCCGCCGAGCACGGTGTGGAGATGATGCTCGCGCCGGAGGAGTACAGGCCGCAGCGGCACACCGCCGCCGCGTGGTGCTTCGTCGAGGAGCTGTATCAGCTCCTGCGTTGATGGCTGGCCGCCGCCTGCCCGTTCGCTCCGCTCGTCACCGCGGCCGGAGTCGCCAGCGCCCACCGTTTCAGCTGCTGAGGCACCTTGAACGCGTCCGGCTGCCGCAGCTGCGCGTTCACCAGTGGATACCGCTCCACCGCTGTACGGCAACGCTCGTGCCACCACTGCTGGCGCGCCAGCCCGGGAGTGATCGCGGTCAGCGTGCGCAGCCACTCCATCAGGACCGCCACATTGTGCGCGGCGGCCCGGGCCTGGCGCTCGCCCTCGTTGCTGGCGAATTCATCCAGCGCCCACAGCCCCTCACACGCTGCGCAGCCGCAGACGGGAGCCTTGGCGTCGGCGAAGCGGTCGGCCAGTGTCTTGCCGAGGAAGAAGTCCATCAGCTCGGCAAACAGCACGTGCGGCGACGTCGAGAAGCCCTTGCTGGTCTTGGCCTTTTCGCCCGGGGCCACGATGTGCCGCAGCCGGCTGCCGGCGCCGAACGCTGCGAACGTCGCCCCTGCGGCCAGCGCACCGAAGGCCGCCAGATCGGTGCGCAGCAGCGCAGCACCCGGGACCTCTTCGATCACCCGCCGTAGGTGGTCGACAGCTCGTGAGTGCCGCGCGAGAGGGTCCATTTGCCCGCCCAGCATGACCGCCTTAGGTCCCCTCACCAGCCGGAGCCAGGCGATCAGCTGCCGCACGGCGTCCTCCTCCCGCAGCCAGCCCACATCGACTGGCGCTGCGAAGACGACCTGGGCGTCGTCCAGGGCGACCACCCGCCGCACTGCGGCTTTGAGAGCCTCGGAGTCCTCTGCGTGGATGTAGCCCGTCGGCGTCATGGGCGCGGTGACCCCAACCGCCCGCTGCTCCGCCAGCGACAACTCCAGCGGATCGTCGAAGGCGAAGCCCTCCGACACGTGGGGGAACGGTTTTTCCCCGCTGGCCGCGCGCACCTCATAGGCGGCCGGATCGACCAGCAACGTCCCGGTGAACTGACCCTCCCCGCGCAGCTGTTTTGCCTTCCGCAGCGCGTCCTTCCCGCACAGCACCAGTCCGCTGCGGCCCGCATCGAGCTGTCCGCGCAGGTAGCCGACACGGGCAGGCGTCACCTGAAGCAGCATGCGCCCCTGCAGAACGCTCAGCGCACCGGACAGGGCCTGCGGCGCGTCGGGAGGTTCCGTGAGATCGGAGCGCGGACGCGGCAGCGGAGCAGACGGGTCGATCATGGCCTCACCTTCGAAGCGGCTCAGGGGATAACGAACGGTCGCCTGTCATGTACAGGCGCTTGAAGTCCTCGGGCAGCAGGCGGGCGCACGCGGCCGCCTCGTCGATTGCCAGGCCGCGGTCGGACAACACGGCGTCCACCAGCGCTGGGACGCGCGTAGGCCGCTCCCGCTCCACCTCGACCGGTTCGGCCGTGCGGTAGCCCAGCGCCGACATTTCCACCATCACCGTGCGGTATTGCCATTCGGTGATGGCGTTCAGGGTGAGCGCGCGCCGCAGCAGCGCGCTCATCGACACCCGCCAGACGCGCTTGAGCTCTGCCAGCCTCGCCAAGTCCACACCGTCGGCGAACACCTGCCGGATGTCGGCCGCCGGCATCAGGAACTCCGCGGCGAACGTGTCTGCCTGCTTCTCCTGCTCGCTCGACGTGCCAGGCTCGGGATGCATCACTAGATGGCCCAGCTCGTGCGCGACACTGAAGCGGCAACGATCGCCCGGCGCATGGTCGTTGACCAGGACAAGCGGGACCTGGAGGTCGTCCCACTGACTGACTGCGTCCAGCAGCTCACTGCCGAGACTCCGCATCACCACCAAGCCGCCGGCCTCCTCGATCGCGGCGATCACATCAGCCACCGGGCCCCTGGGCAGGCCCCAGGCGCGGCGCACCTCGCGGGCCGCATCCTTGGCCGTCGTGAAGTCGTCCAGGAGTACGCGGGAGAAGCGGTGCGGCACCTCCGCAGCCGCGGCGGCCTGCGCGAGACCCGTCACCTGCAGACGTGCCAACGCGAGTTGGGCGTGAATGCGGCGCAGCGCCAAGGACGACAGAGAGGCTCTCTTGCGGTGATGGATCAGGCCCACTCCCACCCCGCTCACCCGGGGATCCAGGCACAGCAGATCTACCGGGTAGCCCAGGGCGGCGGCATACAGATGAAGACGGTCGTCGGCGACCACAAGGCGTCCTGATTCCGCGCGGCTGACATATCCCTGGGACACCACCGCGACCCCGGCAGGCGCTGCCTTGGTCATGGCGGCGGCCACGTCGACCTGCGTCATGCCCCGCGACTCGCGCGCGAGCGCGAGCATGCCGGGATGCGCCTGCAGGTCACCGGACGTCATCACACCCCACCGCCTCAGATCAGACCTCAAAACATTAACACGAAATATTCTGGGGCTGATTCGGCTTCCTAGTAGGGCCTCGTCACAGCCAGCAGCCCTCTGCCGCAATGGCCATGCGGCAGACCGGAAACCGCACAGCTGCCCCCGCTGCCACCCGGTGATCCACCCAAGTCGATGGGGGTGAAGGACCCCTCCTTCTGAATCTGGGGCAGCAGGCGGCGGAAGATCGTCCTCCCGGGAATCCTCCACTTCCGGCGCGCAGGAGCGGCGACGGGCTGCGGACAGACCGTCCCGGCCGCCGTGACGGTCAGTTCGCGGCTGCGTCCAGACGCTGCTCGTCCAGGTCGAAGCCCAGCCGCTCGGCCTCGCCCAGGACATCCGTCCACAGCGCCAGACTCGTCACGACAGTCCACGGCTCGCCGCGCTCGGCGTCATCGAGGAGCACCGTCTCCGTGTAACCGTCACTCCACCGCTCCCCGCGAGCCCGCCCGTTCTTCCAGCCGCGCCCGCCAAACCACAGCCGTTTGACGGCCCCCTCTACCAACCGCGCATGCAGCCCCACCCTGAACGACCGGGTGTAGACGACCTCCCAGCCGTTGCGCGCGTGGACCTGCAACCGTGTATTGCGCGCGGCATCTTCGCAGATGCCGACCTTCGCCATGGCGGGATCGGACGTCCGCTGCAGCAGATACACGAGCCCCGGCTCACTGTCCTTGAAACCAGTAACCTTGCAGGTACGGGAGTTGCAGGCTCCCTGCCCACGGTAGAGGTTGCCCAGAGACGGGTTCACCGGACCGCTGCAGTTCAGACAGGTACCTGCCCACGGAGTGTTGGTGCTCTTGAAGGCCTCCGGCTCGCTTGGACGGAACCGGTAGGCGACCGCGCGCTCCCACGCCTGCTGCTTGGTCAGCGGCGTGTTCGGAGCGCAGTGCAGGCACGCGCCCTGGCCCTGCATCACGTCGTGCAGGCGGGGCTGCACCCGCTGCTGGCAGCGCAGGCAGGTACCCAGCCACGGATCATCCACCCGTACGTAGGCGGTGGCTGGCTCCACGCGGCCCTTCTCCCGCATGATGGCGATGGCCTCATCGGGGTGGATGGCTCGCCGCGCGCAGTACCTGCACGCCATGGCGCCCCGCCGGACCGCCTTGATCAGCACCTTGATCGGTTTGCCCTCGCGCGGGCAGGCCTCGTTGAGGCAGATACATTCCATCCGGCTGCTGTTGTTCGTGTACGGCTCCAGCGGCTTGATGTTGGCCAGAGCAATCGTCTTCGCCAGCTCCGCCTCGTCCAGCCGGAATCTCTCGGCCAGCGCACGGTCTGCACAGTCCCTGCAGCCGCGTGGTGCGTCACCGAACCGTCGTGCCTTGGAGGCGATGCTGTCGTAGGTCGGATCGATGTCTGCACCGCAGCGCCCGCACGTGCTCGGCCAGGACTCCTTGGCCTTGATGAACGCAGTCTTCGGCCTGCACCCGTTACGCAGCATCAACTGCCGTGCCTCTTCCGGGTCTACCGGCCGCCCCGACACCAACGTGACCATCTCCAAAGGTACTTGTGAACCTGATGCTGCTGCGCCGCGACTGTACGCGCTACCGCCGAGGCCCGACGCCGGTCGTGTCAGGCCTCGAGGGTGACGCCTGGGCCCCTCCGGGACGTCGCGCGGTTCCGGGGAGAGGCGGCCGTGTCCGTGCACAGCGAGTGAAGATCCGTCGTCGGTTGTCAGTGTCTGGCTCTACTCTGCTGGGTGGGCAGCACACGGGGAGGCGTTGTGGCGGATATGACGGCGGGCATGCACAAGTTCTGGCCGCACGTTTTGGAAGCGGTCAAGAACCGGCGACGGTTCACCTGGATTCTGCTGGAGCAGCACACGCAGGTGCTCTTCTACGACGGCGCCACCCTGACGCTGAGCGCACCGAACCAAGGTATATACGACAACCTCGTTGACTCGGGTGGCTGCGACGTGCTGGACGAAGCCCTTGAGCAGGTGCTCCACACCCGGCCTGCCGTCGAACTGGTGGTGGAGGGAGGAGCACCGCTGGCCCTTCCGCGCTCCACGCCGGAAGGCCCGGCGACACAGGTGCGTGTGTCCGTCGCCGTAACCACCTCTGAAACCTCAAGCGATTCCACCGAAGCATCGACACACACGCTGCATCGCGTCCTGGCCCAAACCGCGTTCCTCATGCATGAGCAGGGCAACAGCCAGGCCGCGGCACTGCTGGCTGACGTCGAGGGTGTGGAACTGGTACCCGGCAACCGGTTCGGTGACTGGCAGGACGCTGTACTCATCGTGCCGCCCTACCTCGTTCCCCGGTTTACTGAGACCGTGACTGCAGCCATCCAGCCGGTGTTCGAGCATGTGGCAGGACGGCATGGTCTGAAGATCGGCGGGGTCACCGCCGCGCCGGCGCTGCCCGACATCGGTGACGACTGGCGGCGGATACTGCAGGAGCGGCTGGCCAAGGGAGCGGCGTCCAACCAGGCGTCGAGGGCCCGCGCCAAAGGAGTTGCCCCCGGGCTCAGCAAGGAAGGCTTCGTCTTCGACTCCCGCGAAGAAGTGCTCGTCTACGAGGCGCTGAAGAGGGCGCAGGCGGCGCTGCCCGAGGAGTCCACCATCTCCATCTTCCCGCTGCCGATGGGACGCGTCGGTGTTGGCAACGCCTGGACGCCGGACTTCCTCGTCACGGTCGCCGGCAGAGTGGGGATCATCGAGGTCGACGGACCCCATCACCACAAGCGCTTCGGCGCGGACACCACGCGCGACCGGCACTGGCGCAACAGCGGGATCGTCCACATCGAACGCATCCTGGTCGAGGAGACCAGTGCTGACGCCGATCTTGACGCGCTCGTCCGGCAGTTCCTCACACGGCTGCGTGAATACCGCTGACGCAGTGATGGGGCGGGGCTGGGGGCACCGCACCCCGCTTCTCGTCTTTCTGACGTAAAGTGGCCGTGGGTCAGGCCGACCGGTAACTGGCACCTTGCCGTACCGATACCGGGAGGCCGTTGATGGAGACGATGGAACCGCACGTCCAGCTCGCGTTCGCCATGCACGCCGCACCCGGCGCCTACGCCGTGCTCCTCGGCACGGGCGCCTCGATCACTCCGGCATGCCCTCCGCAGGTCGCTGACCTGCGGGGCTTCCTGAGCCAGGAATCCCCCTGCTTCAGCTGGGGGAGGGTTCAACCGCATCACCGCCCTCCCCATGCGCCGAGGCCTCTGGCAGGTGGCCGACGAACGCGCCGAATACACCCGCCGGCTCGACACGCTCTAGGCAGAGAGCGAGCAGCTGCTCGCCCTGGTGGCTCATCTCGTGTTGTCAGAGGGTGGGATTAGGCTCCGCGTGTGATGATTCCTGCACCTTCGCAAGCTGATCTCGACTGGGCCATAGCCATGGCCTCACGGCACGGTCGGCCTGCGGAACCTCACGGCGCAGGAGTGGCCGAATTGGCCGCGGCGCGGGGCGTGCTGCGCCGCGCAGAGACCGGTGAGAGCGTCACGAACGCCGTGCTGCTGGCCGCCCACGACCTGCTGTACACGCGGGTGCCGCCCCAGCTCGGTGACAGCAGCCTGCGGCGCCTCGCCGAATTCCTCGTCGGCAGGGGAGTGGTGCCCAAGCCCGGTGACTACGAGGGCCGGTGGTGGCTGTGGTGGCCCAAGAACGGCCGCGGCCCCTGCCGCGACTGCGGCAAGATCCGCTCCCTGGCCCGCTATTCGGCCCGATTCGGAAACGAGTACCGCTACCTGTGCGCTCGCTGTCGCGGCGCTGAACGCCAGCACATCGCCCAGCAGGCTGACAGACTGCTGGGGCGCCGGCTGACGTCGGTACCCGCGCCCGCCCCCCTCACGTCGCCCATCGAAGCACCGGCGGAAGGCACGAGCATGCCCTCTCCCTCAGGCCGCGACTGGGAAAGCTACGCGATCCGGCTCGAGGAGCTGCTGGGAGCGCTGGACTGGGCAGGATTCGACCTGCCGGAAGAGTGGGACACCGACTTCGACCCGCAGGAAGGCCCCCTGCTGTTCGCCACCCTCTGGCGCGGCGATGGCGGCCTGGACGTCCAGTACAACCCCCACCAGCAGACCCTGGCCCTGCAGCCCTTCGACGATGTGACGGGGGACTGGCCCGAGTCCTACTCCCTGCTGGAAGACAGCATCGAAGTCCCCGTCGCCTCATCCGGGCAGCAGGCCGTCACCGCCGTCGCTGCCGCCGCCGGACAAGCCGGGCTGCTCGACGCCACCCACGTGCAGGTTGCCGAGTCCGCGCCGCCCGAGGCCAAGCAGGAGTTCACGCTGCGCAGAATCCGCCGGATCTTCCAGCTGGCTGCCGATTTCCGGCAGCTCCCGCTGCCGGACCTGCTCCGGGAAGTCACCGAGAACGAATGGCTCAATGCCTACCTGGAGTGGGTGGTCGGCATGACAGGCCAGGACGTTGCGCCCGACGTCGTGCCCGACGCGGCCGCCCTGGGCGTCGCCGCCGGGTGCTGGCGCAACAACACCGCAGTCGAAGACCACCACCTGGACACAGACGTACTGATGGCGCGCGTCAACATTGCCGTCACCCGCATCACCCGACAGCACGTCTGCCCCGTTGATGGTATCGACTGGGACAGCATCAAGAACGCTCTGATGGACCCGCAGTGGGCCCTGCCCGACGGCACCCCAATCTGTTCACTGTTCGGCCCGGGCTGGACGGAGGTAGCCGCCACTGTCACCGCGGAACTCGACCGCTGGCGCCACCTCGACCACGAGGTGCTCGGCCCCCAGACGACGCTGATCCTGATGAGTATCGGCGGCTCCACCAGCTACACCGACTCCTGGTGGGGGCAAGGACGCTGGCTCAGTATCTGTCGCCACGTCATCGACGATGCCACGACTGCGGGCCTCTCTTTGCCTCCGCCCTACGATCAGCGTGGCCCGGACGACCTGCTGGCCGACCTCGATGCTCCCGACGAGGTTCCCGCCCCCGTTCTCGGCTGGCTCATCGATCTGCCGGACGCCGGCGTCCACGGGCCCCGCGGACTGCGCATGCACCACGTCACCCGACCTCCCCAGCACTATTGGGATCCGTACTGGCTCACCGACCGCAACGACCCCTGACCTGCCCCAGTCCTCAAGGAGTACCGCAGCGTCCTCACCGGCCTGCCTACCGGACCCGACGGCTGGCCCTTCGATCACCTCGGCGAAGACGCGTTGTCGGCCTCTACACCCTCCGGATGGAGGACCGCCCGCGCGGCAGCTGGCCACGCACCCAGCCCCTCGAGCCCGAACAGCTGATCCCGCTCACCACCGACCACCAGACACGCTTGGTTCGCGACGCACGCCAACTCCTGGACCTGGTCGGTGAATCCCTGGCCGCCCTGGAGGAAGACCTACGGGGATACAACGGAACCCCCCGTCACCCTCTGGAAGCAGGACCAGCACCGCTTCAACGCCGGCACTCGCTGCTGTTCCTGCTGGAAGACGACCTTAGCCACACCGTCGCCTCCTTCCTGCGCCGCGACATCGGCGGCCACCGCGTCGTCGTCGACCGGGAAGTCCAGGTACGACGCGACGGCCTGCCCGGCCTGCGCACCGATATACAGATCAGCGGTGCTGGCCGAGTCGCGTTGCAACAGCGCCCTTCGGCTGTTGACCGCGACCAGTTCGTCACCTGGGACGGTGGCGGGCGGGGTCAGATGAGCCGGTCGTGGTGGCGGTTGGCGGTTTCCCGGACTTGCTGGGCGAAGCGTTCACGGCTGCGGTTCTGGTGCTGTTCGGCCTGCTCCTCGTCCCATTCCTCCACCTCGCCGGTGGCGGCTTCCTCATCACCGTGATCGAGGCTGTCGTGCTCGCTGTGCAGGAGCCAGCAGCCGTGGATGCCTGTGATGAGGTCTTCGAGGAGGTCACGTGCGGGGCGCTGCGGGTCGAGAGGCGTCAGGCGCAGAGCAACGCCGGCGAGGTCGAGTTCGTCCTCGCCGGTGTACTCGGCGAGAGTTTCCTCCAGGCCCTCGAGTTGTTCCCGCAAGGCGGCAGGGTCGGGCAGCAGACCGTCGGTGACGTGCATGGCGTGACGGACCAGGCTCGTGACAGCTTCGTGCGGGCTGACGCCGTCGTTGATGAGGCCGAGGACGAGGGTGGGAGTCTCGTGGGGGAGAGCCTCGATGTTGTCGGCTTCGAGGACCACCTGCGTGGGGTCCTGCCCGGATGCCTCGGCGGCCACCTCAGCTGCTGCGGCAAGCCAGTGGGCCGCCGCGACGGCGGCCGCGGTCGGGTCGATACCAATGAAGAGCTCGCCGGAACCAAAAGGGTCCTGCTGCAGGAGATGGTCGGCGGCGGCGACCTGGACAGGAGAGGCGTCCTCACGGCTGAGGAGAACGGCCTGCTGGGCGCGGCCGCTGAGGTCACCGAGCTCGGCGTTCTCCACGGCGGCGAGTTCGACGGCGGCTTCGGCGGCAACGGCCTTGACGAGCTGCGGGTCGTCGAGATGGTGCAGAGCGCGTCCGACACGGTGAGCTGATTCGAGGAGGCTGCTGTAGGAGACGGTCATCGCACCGCCGCTGGGCAGGTTCGGGCGGGTGATCGCCTCGACGACCTCGCCGAAGTGCATCCGCTCCTCCTCCCGGCGCCAGCCCTCACTATTGGGCTCCAGGGAGCCGGCGGCACTGGCGGGGTGCGTGTAGGTGCGCCATGCGGCGCTGGAGAGCTGGGTCAGAGCCCGGGCCAGTCCCAGTAGCCTGCCGGTGTCGGCCCCGGCAGGAAGAGCGGCGATGCCGACGGCCAGGTCGCCCTCCCCGGTACCCCAGGTGGCCATCAGCTCGTGCCGGTCAGGCACGACACAGTAGCGGGTCATGAAGCTGCTCCTCGGCGGACATGCAGTGCATGGTGCTGTGACTTGAGCCTATGGGACAGGCCATGGAGCCGACGCCGAGCGACCGGCGGTTCCTGACAGCCCGGATGCCCTTCGAGTCCTACGTGGCTGCCCCCCCCACTGGCCAACTCGGTGATGACAGGCCGGGGCCGTTCCCGCCCTGAAGGGGCGGGAACACCGATGACCCAATTTCACCCATCAGGTAGTCAGTGCCGTGTGAGGCTCAGCATGAAACCGACAACGGCTCGCACGGCACCGGACAGCACCGCGGCCGTCAGCGTGAGCCACACAGTCACCGATCTGCGCCGTCACCCGGCCGGCCAGCGCCGTCGTGACGCGGCGCTCAGCCTCGCTCAAGGCACCCCAGCGGCTTCCCTGCACGGCGCACCTCCACCCGGTACAGCACCATTGCAGCACCCTGGTGGACATCGTCCAGACGGGAGAACAGCAGCCCGCACCGCTCCCACTGCTCACGGGCGGTACCCTCCTCCATGCCAGCGGGGACACGGACCAGCACCGCCGCACGAGGAGTGAAGTCCCCAGCCTGCGGTGGAACTTCGCTGGGACTGTCACCGTCGCCACCGGGCGGGGCGGGTGCACGACGGGAACGGAACGGGGCGACAAGCGCGCTTGCCATGATGGCGAACCTCCAGCACGGACCTGGCAGACACAGCGAGGCACACCAGCGCGCGTCGGTGAAGGCACCCGTGCCAAAAGGTCGCTGGCCTGCGATTGCAGTACTCAACAGCGTCCATGCGATGGTGCGCCCTCCCAGGACTGCTGCCTCGCCTTCATTCTTTCGTCGCCCACTGACAGTGCCGCGATACATCCCCGCCCCGGGCGTCGACGGACACCGGTGCCCAAGTCACCGTGCGAACGACGCTGGTCCATCGGTAACCGGCACCACGCGCCTCCGCGCCCCGGCACCTCGACCCGCACGAACTCTTCACCGCCGCCGTCGACGAGGCACGAGCGTCCCACTCCGACGACCAGGCAGCCGCCCTGAAGACCTTGGAACGCCGCGCCATCCCGGACGCCATGCGCTTGCTGGAGCTGTCCCGCAGAACTAGCGCTACGACGTCGTCCATCACCCCGGCTGCCGGGCATCCTGCGGCCGCCCCTGTTTCCGGGCTCGTTCGCGCTCCGAAGCAGCAGCTTTAGGGCGAATTCGCTTTCATCCTTCAAGCTACTTACTGGATTCCTCACCTCGCGCCGTAGACAGGGGAGTTGACCGTCAGGTTCCCGCGCGCACTGCTTGCCGATCTTCTATCGTGATCCAAAAGCAGCCGCGACATGATCCTTATTTGTCACGAAGACAACGGCAGAAAAGGTGGAAGAGCTGACCATGGCAGGCCGCGGCACCCGGATCGAGATCCACCCGGTCGACCAGCAGCAAGTCGCTCCCAACCACCGCCGTGACCTGAACATGCGCACGATCAATGTCCGCACCGACTGGCGACGGGTCGTGGACGCCTGGAACGCGGGTGATCAGCAAGCCCTGGACGACGCCTGGAACTCCATCTCGGACAGCCTCGGCTCCAACCACGGCGCCTACCGGCAGGTCTCCTACATCGGCTTCGGCATCTGAGCATGCCGCAGCCCGAACCCACCGCACGCGGCCAAGCCCTCCTCACACGCGGCTGCTCACGCTCCACAGGTGTACCTGCGCCTCCTCGGCCTCGCCCAACCGCCAGGGCAGGCAGGTGACGGCCTCAAGGGCGGCGGCGCCAGGCACTTGCAGGTGGGGACCCGACGCGCCCAGACGGCGATAACGGCCCCGGGCCGGGCCCGGACCGGACCGGTCCGCCCGCCCGGAATGCAGTGCCGCCCACCGCAGCACCGGCTCCATCGGGAAACTGCCCCGCAGACCCCACGAGGAGAACAGGCTCTGCACGCCCCGCAGCCAGTCGGCGTCCTGGGCACGGGACAAGCTGCCCCGCAGCCGCCTGCGCTCCCGCGCCGCCAGAACGCCAGCAAGCCGAACGACTTCCGGGTAAGCCACCAAAGCAGCCACCCGCCGGTCGCTGCCCTTCTGGAGGCCCAGCTGCTGGTGGCGCACCGCCCACGCCTGCGGAACCTGGGCGGCCTGATTCCACCAGAAGGCAGCGATGTGGAACGCATCCGCGAACGCGATGCGCCCGCCGGCCCCCAGCCGCCGCTCGAGCCGCACCCGCTCCCCGTGAGCTGCGAGGACCTCCGGAACAGCAGTGAGCGGGATGCATGTCACCCCGTCCTCGCGCAGGTTGTCCGTCCACCGCCGGTGCCGGGCGCACACCCTCCAGCCAGCCGCCGACACCGCATACGCATCCCGACGTGCCCGCTTGGCCAGCGCGCACAGATCACACACGCGCACCAAGCAGTCATCGGCGGGCTCCCAGGGGTTGGGAACGTCCCAGCGGGGCGGCGCATCGGCCGGATCGGGCAGCGGATGCACGCGCAGCGTGGGCAGCACGTACTCCAGGACATCGGGACGGCATCCCGCCAGAGCGGCCAGCCTGCCGTACGCGGCCTCGTTCAGATGCACCTCACTGAACTGCGGCTCGGGAACGGGCGAATCACCCGCACCGAGCATCGACAGCAGCTCTCGGAGCTCGAGCCCGTTGGTCTCCGCCAGCCGGTGCACGAACGAGTTCGTGGATTCCTCTGCGATGAACCGCAGCCGCCGGGGCAGCGGCTGTACCCCGCTCACGCCGTCCCCGCCCTGGAAAGCCCTCAACGAACGCCCAGCCAATGTGTTGTCCCTCTCAGTCCGAACTCGATCTCATCCACGGCGGGAATGCCGCCAACTACATCCATTCTGGCTGGAATTGGGGAGTAGCACCCAGTGATCCACTACGATTCCCGTGTTCCGGAATCGCAATCCCGCAAGGAGAAGCGCTCGGCCATGTCCCTCGCGCTGCGCCCGCATCAGCAAGAAGCCCTCGCGGCCATCACCGGTGCCTTCGCGAGGGGGGAACGCCGCGTGACCGCCGTCTCCGCATGCGGCACCGGCAAGACACTCACCGCAGTGGCGACCGCCCGCCATACCGCCCCGGCAGGCCGGGTCCTCGTGGCCGTACCCACCCTGGAACTGCTGACCCAGACCATCCGGCGCTGGCGCGAAGGCGGACGCGCCGGCCTCATGGTGGGCCTGTCATCGATGAGCCAGACCCGCAGCGGCCTGCCCCGGCGCACGGCCCGCATGGTCAAACGGCCAGCAGACCTGGCCAGCATCGTCGCCGAGCACGACGGCCAGCCCGCTACGGTCTTCGTCACCTACGCATCCCTGCCAGGACTGCAGCAAGCCCACCACAGCGACCAGTTGCCAGCCTGGGACCTCATCGTCGTGGACGAGGCCCACCGTACGTGCATGAGCACCCAAGAGGGCTGGGGAGCCATCCACGACGACCATGCCATCCCCGCCCGGCGGCGCCTCTACATGACCGCCACGCCGCGCATCTTCACCGCTGGACTGTGGGACGGCGCCCCCACCGCCACCATGGACCGCCGCGACATCTTCGGCCCGGTCGTCTACCGCCTCGGCATGGCCGAGGCGATCGAACGCGGACTCCTCGCCGACTACCAGGTCGTGATGCCCGTGGTCGGCGACAAACAACTACGCTCCATCCTCACCCGCAAGCCCCACCTCGATCCGCAGAACGGCGGCCTGCGGGCAGCCGCACTGCAGGTGGCCGTCCTGCGCGCCATCACTGACCACGACCTGCAGCGCGTTCTCGTCTTCCACAACCGCATTGACGCAGCCGAAGCGTTCTCCCAAGACCTGCCCGGCACCGCCGTCCAGCTGAAGCGGCCGGACCTGCAGGCCTTTTGGGTCGACGGGACGCAGCGCGTCGACGAGCGCCGCAGTCGGCTGTCCGCCTTCGAGAGCGCCGACGGGTGCACAGTTCTCAGCAACGTCCGTGTTCTGGCCGAAGGCATCGACATTCCCGCCATCGACTCCGTGGTCTTCGCCGCACCCCGCAACAGCGTCGTCGACGCCATCCAGGCCATCGGCCGCGCCCTGCGCCTGGTACCCGGTCGCGGCAAGAAGGCCACCCTCGTGCTGCCCGTCTACCTGCCCGACGGACGGGCCACCGAACAGGCCCTGCACGACTCGCAGTTCGAAGGCATCTACACCATCCTCCAGGCCCTCAGGGCACACGACGACCGCTTCCTCGACCACATCGCCGTGCCCCGCCGTAGCCGCAGCCTGAGTGGCGGCGGCCCGCGCCGAACCGTCCACTACAACCGCGCCGAACGCGCCCTGCAGGTCGCCCTCGCCCTCGGCCTTGAGATCACGCTGCCCGCCACCGGCTCCTGGCACGACGGCCTGGCCTCAGCCACCTGCTACCACCACGACCACCATCACCTCGACGTTCCCCACGCCTTCTACGACGACACCGGTTTCGCCCTGGGGGAGTGGATCAGCAACCAGCGCCTGCGGCACCTGGCTGGCCGCCTGCCCAGCGAACACGCCGACGCCCTCGATGCCCTCGGCATGCTGTGGAGCAGCCCCGCACACACCTTCAACCGCATCCTCGACCACGCCCGCGCCTACGCTGCCGCCCACGGGCACCTGGCTGCACCCACCGACGCCACACAAGGCGGCCACCCCATCGGTGCCTGGCTCGCCGAGTGCCGCAGGAAGGACAGCTCCGACACCTTCCCCAAGGTTCACGCCGCACAGCTCGCCTTCCTCGATCGCTGGTGGAACCCAGGCTGGCCGCTGACCTGGCGGCGTGCCTACGCTCACGCCAAAGCGCACATCGACGCGGGAGGCAGTCCGGATGTCCCCGGCTCCTTCACCACCGCGGACGGATTCAAGCTGGGGCAATGGCTCAGCCGCCAGCGCAACAACTTCCACGCGCTCCGCGCCGAACAAGCCCAACTCCTGATCGACATCGGCATCACCCCGCACGTCGACAGCATCCACCCCGAAGCATTCCGCACCGAACGAGGCCGCGACTTCCGCCGCGGCCTGGTCGCTGCCTCCTGCTACCTCGCCCGCGAAGGCCACCTCGACGTCCCCCGCCAGCACACCGAAACCGACTGGATAGGCCCCTTCCGACTCGGCTCCTGGATCGACCACATCCGCCGGACCCCCAACGAACTCACCGACGAAGAACGCGCCGCACTCGACATCCTCCGCATGTCCTGGGACCCACCGGAGGCCGCAGCAGAGCGGTGACGGCGCCGTGCAGGAGACCGCTCGCGCACGCGGAACGGACACTACGTCCTTGTGCCCCGGCACCACTCACCTGGCCGTCCGTCCGGTGCCACGCGACCTGAACGACGACTTCGGCGCTTTCAGGGAGGCACAGCAGGCGCTGACGGTACCGGCCCATCACGACGGCGCAAGAGCCGTGATCGACGGCGGCGTCGGGGTATGCAGCGCCGCATGCAGCCCGCGACGGATACCCGCCCGGTAGACCTCTCCCGTCGTGACGACGCCGGCGGCCAAGCGCCGGTACTCCGCTGCAGCGGCCTGCTCCTCAGGCCGGGTGGCGCCCGGCCGCAGGACGCCGGGCGCATGATCGTCACGCCACTGCCAGAGCTGGTGGATGGACTCCTTGGACATGGACCAGCATCCGGCACTCACCTGATCCACGAGCGCGCCTGGCAGCCGCAGGGGAAGGGTTTCCGGGTAACTGCCGGCGCGGGTGCTGCCGGGGAAGCGCCCCAACGGTATCTCTACGAGGTCAACGTCGGGCCAGGGATGGTCCCAGCCTCGTGCCTGTACCTCCTGGCGCAGGCCGAAGGCAACCAAGGTATCCCGGGTGTCCAGGAGTTCGCCCTGTCTGCGCAGCGCGTGCAGTTCCTGGTGCTGCTCGTCCAGCAGGTGGTCCCGCTGCGCCGGTTTGAGGTTCTTCAGGCGTGCCTTGTGGTGGGCCTGTAGCCGCTGTGCCCAGGCCTGGTGCTGCTCCAGGACACTTTTCAGGGCGAGACGGGTGCCCAGTGGGGCTCTGACGCTCACCCTCGCCGTACCCTCGTCCTCCTCTTCGAAGTTCTCGTTATCCTCAAGGAAGTTGTGCTCCACCGCTGTTCTTCCCTTGCTTGGTGAGCTGTGACCAGAGTCCGTGCCTGGGCTGTTGTGTCTGCCCGGGCGGCTGCAAGCGGTGTCAGATGGTGCGGCTGCGGCCGATGGTCAGGGACTCCAGCAGTTCCTCGGTGATGCGCTCCTTCTTGGTCCAGATTGCTTTCTGGGCGCCTTGGCTGACGAGCTGGGAAAGGGCCCGCAGGTAGCCCTTGCTGCGCCGGTGCAGGTATTTGTGAAGGTTGGTCAGGTCGTCCGGCTGGTGCTTGCGCAGGCACAGGTTCCCGTCGAACTTGCGGACGATTTTCGTGAACAGCTTGTGGCCCTCATCGTCGTAGCCGATCCGGCTGGTGCGCAGACCGGCGTAGTCGCCCCAGATCTCCTCGTTGTCAGCCAGGGCGGTTTCCCGGTCACGGGTGAGGGGATCGACGATGGAACGGGCGGCGCGTCCGGCGAAGACGAAGGTGGCGCCGGTGCTTTCACTGATGTCTTCCAGGTAGGCGAACGACTCCTCGGCGTCCGCGCCGGCCCGTAGCTGTTCGATGCCGTCGACGAGGACGAGCAGGGTGGAACTGTTGCGCATCACATGGCAGATGGAGCGGGTGGGGTCGGTGCCGCCGTCGTGCTTGAGTCCGAGGAAGGAAGCGAAGGCGGCCGGCCAGTTCCGCCGCCCGCCGCGGGCCAGGGGCGGCACCCGCAGTGCGATCACCGGGATGCGGTTCTCGTCCGGCTCGTACAGGCGGGCGATCTTGTTCTCGTAGTGGCGGCCGATGTACTGCAGGATCTCGGTCTTGCCGGTGCCACGCGGGCCCTCGATGATGACGCCGGTCTTGCCGTGGGTGCGTTCGCGGTTGGACAGCAGGTGATCGTGGACGACGACCAGGGCGCGGCCGACGGCGGGGGTGACGACGGTCGGCATCAAGGCGTGATAGCGCAGCCGCAGGTCGTTGTCGGCGACGTCCGTGCCGGCCGGCGGGCTGTCCGCCAGGTCTGGCCGGGTGCGGTCCAGCGCGGCGAAGGTGCGCCAGTTGGTCAGGGTGTTGAGCCACAGAGGCCGGGGCGTGCTGAACACCGGTGTGGGGGCCGGGGAGTCGACCAGCAGACGGATGTCGTCGTCCTCGATGTCCGGCACCTGCATCATCACACGTCCTCCTGCGGGGGTTCGGTTTCGGCGGGCAGGTCCAGCAGGAGACGCGCAGCGGCGTCCAGGCCGTCCTCCACGTCCTCCAGGCCTGCCAGAAGCGAGGTGTCGTCGGCCTCTGCACGGTCAACGCCGTCATCGCCGGCTGCAGGGCCGGGGCCGGACTCGTTCAGCAGTGAGGGGGCATCGGGCGTGTACATGCTCGGCTCGTCGAGTTCCAGCACCGTCAGCGGCCCCAGCGCGTCCAGATCGAGCGGGTCCGCGCCGGCGAACGGATCGAAGCTGCCCGTACCAGGCAGCCCGAATCCAGGTGCCAGCCCGGGCACGTGCCCGTAGCCGTCGGGCACACTCACCATGCCGGGTTCGTCCGGGCCCCGCCCTGCCCGCTCCAGCAGTTCGGCCAGGATCTGGGCGATGTCCTCGTCGTGCTCCTGACGGCCGCCGCGCGCCACATGCTCCGCAGTGGCCGTCTCCCAAAGATGCTGTGTCCACGGGGCGCCGATCAGGTGCTGGTACTTGAACACCGCCGTGATCCACTTCCCGGTACGGTGGTCCCGCAGCCATACCTGCTCCGGGGTGTAAGGGTTGTAGCGCAGCTCCCACCCGTCGCGCTTCTTGCCCTTCAGGCCCGACGGCGCGTTGCGGATCCCCTCGCCGAGCTCTCCCTTGTAGTTCTCGTAGGTGCGGTTCTTGAACCGGATGCCTTCATCACGCACGCCGACCCAGGCGGTGGGCAGCAGCTGCAGATAGTCCTCGAAGCCCAGCGGGATCGGCAGGTAACCGGCCGCCTGCACGCTCGCGGCGTACATCTGGTTCGGCGTCAGCGGCGGCAGGTTCGGCTCGTAGGGGCTGCGCAGCTCCTCGTGCGGCCGGTTCTGCCAGCCGATTGCGATCCATTCCTGCAGCAGATCGTCCAGCTCCTGCAGCGTCCACAGCCGGTCGGGGTCAACCTCCTTGCCGCGGCGGCTGAAGTCCCGCCCGGTGTAGGAGTTGATGCGCTGGCTGAACAGCGACTTGATCGACTCGAAGGTCCGCTCGACCATCGCCTTGTCCGTCGGGGTGCGCTTGCGCGCCGGGCGCACCGAGATACCGAGGAAGGAACATGCGTCGAAGAAGGTCTGCCCGGCGAAGACGGTGCCGTGGTCGATCACGATCGTCTCCGGCATGATCACCGGCCGGGCCGCCGCGTGTTCCATCCGCGCGTCGACCTCCAGCAGCTCCTCGTAGGGCAGGTCCGAACGAGCGGCGGAGGCGGCCGCGTCGAAGCCGGGCCGCATGGGAGCCGGAACCATGCACAGCGCCAGCAGCAGAGAGGCGTCCACGGCCTTGGTGGCCCGGCCCTTGGTGGTGCTCCCGCTGAGCAGAGCTCGGGTCTGCTGCCGGGTCCTACGCCGCCCCGGGGTCTTGGGCCGCAGCACGGCGGCGATGATGCTGCGCGTGTGCACATCGATGGCCGCGGTCAGCTCCACCTGGGTGGGCCGCCCGTCATCGCCCAGCACCTTCACATCCAGCGCCGTGGAGTCGACCTGCACGAGCTCACCCGGCGCCGTGGCGGTGGTCACCCCGAATGGCGGTCCGGGACGGTTGAGGCGGTCCTTGCGGCTGCGGGTGGGGTCCCGCAACTTCATCGCGTCGATGCCCAGCCGCTTCAACAGCGCATACAGCGTGGGGTCGGCCGGCACCTTCACCCCGGCGCCCAGCACCACCCTCGCCGCGCGCCGCAGGTCCTTGAACAGGGTGCGCGCGTCTGTGGCGGCCTGCTCCCTGGCCTGACGTTCATGCAGGGCCAGCAGCAGGTCCACGACCCGCGCATCGGTGCGACCATGCAGGGTGCTCTTGCGGGTACACCGCTTGTCGACCAGCCCCCAGATGTCCTCCTTCTTGAAGGCCAGCCGCTTGCGCTGGACTGTCTTCCACGACACCTTCCAGTCCAGCGCGGCACTCAGTTCGGCGGCCTTGCGCTGATAGCGCTCGACCAGTGTGAACCGGGCTGGGTCGTAGCCTTCGCGCGGCTTGCTGCCCTCGGGAACGCCGGGCAGCAGACCGGTGTCCACCTCGACGACGTGACGCCGCCAGATCCGAGCATCCCGGGCACAGTCGGGGCTGACGCCCTCCAGCATGGCCCAGTCCGGGAACGGGTCAGCCGAAACAGGCAGGCCCGTCTCGTCGAGCACAGCGAAGTCCTCGGCAGCGGCCAGGAACTGAATCCCCGCCGCGATCGGCGGCGCAGCACTGCCCGGTGCGGGCGCCAGATGCACAGTCGTGCCTGACAGGGCGGACACCGTGTAGTGGCTGCCCATCCACCGCAGCCGGTCACCGGGCGCCACGATGCCGCGCGGCGCCACCCCCCTCGCCTGCGGCCGCTGACTAAGCACCTTGGTCATGCGGCGTCCGCCTCCACAGGGCGGCGCATCGCAGACGGCATGCCTCCCGATACGCCGATCACACTGCCAGGCCCCATCGCCCGGTTCCACTCCATGGCCAACTCCTGCCGCCACAGCAGGTGGTACAGGCGCGGCAACGTCGACAGCCGGGGCAGCCCGGTGGCCCGCACGCCTTCCTGCAGCGGACGCGGCGTGCGGAAAGCGGCCTTCAACGCCTGCTCGACCTCCCGGTCGCCGAACCGGGGGTGCCGGTAGCGGGAGACCCACCGCAGATTTGCCAGTGCCATCGGCGCGGGAATCCGCGGCATGCCCAGTGCCCAGCCCGCTTCCTGACAGGCCTGGCGCAGCACCTGCTGCTGGCGCTGCCAGCGTGAACTCGGCCCGCTCGCCGGAGGACAGGCCACGACCAGCGTCGCACCCTGCCGTGTTCGGACGAAGAAGTCCGGCACCACGCTGCGTTCCCGGCCCCGCTCACGCCATTTGATCTTCGCAGGCCACGCGGTGAGTTCCGTGACCGAGGGATCGAAATCCAGCAGCATGGCCACGGCCAGCACGTTCATCGACCGGCAGCCCACATGCTTGCGCGATGTCGCCGACCACCACCAGGTGGCGATGCTCCGCTGGGACGGGTGCCGGACAGGCCGCCAAACCTCGCCCCGACGCGTCAGCGGGACAGCTCCGGCCCGGGACGCTGGGACCGTGATGCTTCTGCTGCCGTCCTCAGTCCGGTGGACAACCTCCAACTCGACAGCCACCGTCTTCCCGTCTCCCTTCCGAGCCCGCGTGAGACGCCGCTGCCACTGCCGAAAAGGGCAACAGCGTGTAGCGGAATGGGAGTTGAGCCTAGTGCAGACCGGCCGTCACATGATCCGTAATCCGCCATCCGGGCCACAGACGCGTCCGCGGCAAGCGCTGCCGTTCCGGGTCAACAAGTCTGCAATCCCGTAGGAGCCGGAGCTCCGCTCCGCCGGATACGGCTGGCACAAGGGCACCATTTGTTCATGAATATCGCTGTTCACCCGGTGCTCCGCAGGTATCGAACCACGTCCAGCACCGCCGGCACCGGGATGACGAGAATCCGACGGACACAGCACCTGAACCTGACAGGTTCAGCCGCATGCCAGCAGACCACGGGGACGAAGCCGAACTCTTTGCACGCGTGGACGAACTCCTCGCCGACCTCTCAGCCCAGCGCATCCCCCTGCCTCCGCCCCGCGAGCGGACCCAGCTACGCAAAGCCGCCAGTCTGTCCACGACGCAGCTAGCAGACACTCTCGCCTGCCAGACGAAGGACATCGAGGCCTGGGAAGCCGGAACCCAGGAGCCACTCAGCACCTGCCGCGCCGCCTACGCTCGCCTCCTCCAAGGACTCAAAGCCCTGCAAAGACCGGAACAACAAGACCCGCTGCCCGTTCAAGACCCGCCCCCCACACCACCCGCGAAGGCCGGCAAGAAAGCCGAGCAGCCGCCACTCTTTCCCGCCACCGACCCCGTGGCATCCACCCCGCCCAGCCGGGCCGCACCGTCTCGGCCGGTTCAGCCGACCGGTCCGCTAGCTGTCATCGACTACGCCGACACCTTGATCGCCCACTTCACCAACGGCACCCAACTGCCGCTCGAGGCCAACGACCTCGTCTCCCTGCTGCACTGGACACTGCGCAGCGGCCTGCGCGGAAAAAAGCTGCGCGATTACGGACTCGACAGCGACTGCGACCCACTCATCGTCCTGACACCAGCGGCCAGCACATCCCTGAACCTGCCCGCAGATCTAAGCGACCGGAACCGCCTGCGCCTTGCCGACTACCACCCAGCTATCACCCAGCTCCAGCAGGCAGGCTTCAGCCTCACCCGCCGCGGATTCGGCCCCTGGCCCCGCGCATACCTGCCCGTCAAGAACAAAAAACGCTCCTCCGTGCAGCTGGCCATCACCGCGTGGGGAGCACTCTCGCAAGACGGATGGAACCTTCCACCGCTGCCGCCGACCGACCTGGCGCGCGTGCTGGGCACCTACTCCGACCGGCTGCTGACCCCGCGCGGCTCCACCGCCGTGTGCGGCGAAGAACTCATGACTGCCCTGCGGCCGCCGACCAGAGCACGCTACGACCCCGACAACGGGCGCTGGACCTCCACGCCCAACGCCCACGGCCTGCACACGGCCCTGGAACCAGCTCCACCCGAAGCCCCCGATGCCCATCCACTCGCCCAAGGCCGCCTGCCCGAGCAGGCCATGGAGGAAGAAGCCTGGGACTGGAGCCGCCCACCCAGCCAGCAGGAGGCCACCGCCTTCGCCCACGTCGTCGGAATCGACACCAACCTCGCCTTCGCAGCCGCAGCCTCCAGCCTGTCCGTCGGCCTCAACACCCCGCCCCGCCACATCCTCACGCCGACCTTCGACAAAAGGATCCCCGGCACGTGGTACTGCGACCTCACCCACGCAACCCTGGACCCGCGCCTGCCCTCACCCTTCACCACCACCGGCCAGCCCCCCAACGGACCGGCCTGGTACACCACGCCCACCCTGGCCTACGCCCAGGAACTCCAAATCGAGGTCCGGCCGATCGAGGCCTACGTACGCGACGTGGCCGGCCCCTACCTCACCCCCTGGTACGAGCAGATCCGCAACGCCTACCTCGCCACCATGGCCGACCTCGGCGTGTACGAGAAGATCTCCCAAGCCGACTACCTCACCGTCATGAAGACGCTCGCCGCTGCCGACCCCGCGCTCCTCGCACTGCTCGCAGCCATCAAAGCCACCGCCAAGGGCGGACTCGGCAAGCTCCGTGAGGGACCACGCGACATCACCACCCCCTACACACGCTGGTCCGCCCTGAAGAAACCCACCTGGCGCCCCGACATCCGCGCCGCCATCGTCTCCCGCGCCCGCGTCACCCTGCACCGCAAAATGCACAAGATGGCCATCGAGACCGGCCGCTACCCGCTGGCCGCCCTCGCTGACTGCGCCCTCTACCCGGCCCACGAACCCACCGCACTCGACGTCGTCCCCACAGCACCCGACCAGCAAGGTGTGCCCGGATTCCTGCGCCTCGGCGTCAACCCCGGCTTCGCCAAGGAAGAAGGAGTCCAGACCATGACCTGGTATCAGCACCAGCACACCCAGGGCCTCAACCCCGCCCGCTACATCAAAGAATCCACCGCCTGAGCAGGACACCCACCGCGTGAGGGGCTCGTTCCGAGCCGGCCGTGGCTGAACATCCCGTGGCTGCCCGGCCTCTGGCTCCGTCCCCACCGGCTAGCCCTGCCCCGTTACCGTGGGGCCGGTCTCCTGCCCGTCGCAATCGGCGGCCCCACGGGCAAGCCGGTCATCGGCGAGCCCAGCCGCCACGGCAAGCACGATGCCTCCTCCAGCGGCCCGTGCGGAGGAATCACCCGATGCGGTTCCAACAGCGGCAGCGGCTCACTGCGCGGCACCGCCCGCTCGCCCTGCTGCGCGAGCCGTGTCACCACCGGCACCGTATTGCGGTGCGCCATGAGCCACGCCTCCAGCCCGCGATGCCCGCCCTCTGCCATCTCCTCGACCATGCCGAGCCGTTCCCCCACCCACGCCGTCCAGCGGCCCGTCGACCACCCCGCGGGACCTCCGGCGAAGCTGCGCCCCACCGCCCGCTGCCGCTCGCGGACCACCATCGCCTCCGCCACAGTGACCGCCTCCGGATACACCACCAGCGGCACCGCCCACAGCGCCGAACGGTCCACTCCCAAGATCTCTTGCCGACGACGCCAGACTCCCCGCCAAGCCATCTGGCGACACTGCCACCAATACACGGCCACCTGCTGCGCGTCCGCCATCAGCGCCCGCGCATACGGGCCAGTGCGCCGCTCCAGCCTGATTCGCCGCACATGCGCATCCACTGCCTCCGGCAGTTGCTCCAGCCCGAGCTGGACATCGCCCTGCGCGGTCACGGTCCACCGCCCGTGGCGGACACACACCGCCCACTGTCCTCCGGGAACCCGCCACACCGGCCGCTCACTGAGACCGGCCACGCACAGGGCACAAGCCTGCACCGGCAACTGGCCTTCCGGCCACGACTCGATCTCCACCTGCCGGCGTGCCCGCGCGCTGATCCGGCTGTCCTGCAACGACACCAGGGCCTGGTCCAGTTGTCCCACTGGGCGCCCGCTGGCCTGCGCCAGCCGTTGGCGCGCTACCGGCCCCAGACGCACTTCCTCAAACCTCGGCTCTGCCCGCCTCATGGTCCGTGGTGCCCCTATGTGCCGGGCCAGCTCTTCAAATTGCATCCCGTTGTGGTGCGCCAGCCGCGACAGATAGGAGGCAACTGTCTCGCCCCGTACCATCACAACCCGCCGCGGCAGCGGCGCGACCGGCCTGTCGATCTCCATCCGGCGATCGTTCCAGCGCTGGCCAGCAGCACCGTACAAACAGGCCACCCCTGCGACGAAAGCCTTCTCGAATTGTCCCTCCGTCTGAGCGCCGACACCGTCCAAGAAGCCCTTGACCGGGCCGACTCTCGCCACTGGACTCGCAATCCACCCCGCTCCACACGCGCCCGACTGACCTACCTCCTCAAACAGACCCGCCAAGATGCAGCAGCCCTCGCCGACCTGCTCCAAATGACTTCCGCAGAGCTCAACGTGCTACGCGCATCCCCGCAGATACCGGCCGACCATCCCCTGCACCAGACCGTGGAACGCGAGGTCGTCCGCCTCTGGCAGCCCCGTGTCCGCCGCCGCGCACACGCCACCATCCTCGCCAACAACGGCCAGATGATGCTGAGCTTCCGCGCTTGGCTGGGATTCACCGCGGCCGCTGGCTCAAGCGACGATCCCCGCCTGCGCTTCCTCACCCTGAGCCTTCAAAGCCCCCACCCGCACGCTTTATTCACAGCCCGTCACCGTGATGCCCCGGAGCCGGAGCTGCGAGGCATCCTCAACGACGCCCTCGGTGCCTGCTACTTCCACCGGAACCGACCGACGCCCTCAGGCGAAACTGTGAGCCTGGAACGCATCGACTTCCTGGAGTTCCACTACTGAACTCGGGCGCCGGCACACGACCCGATTCTGCAGGGTGAGCCGAAGCACGATAGTTGCCACAAAGGCAGCTTGTTGTAACCAGGACCGCCTGACCGCACGCACGGGTCCGGCCGCTGGTGTCCTGTCGCACTGAAGCTGTCTGATTCCCACTCGGTCTCGTTCGTGCAGGCAGATTCTCCGTCAGATGCACGGGGACAGGACATCCGGCGTCGAGATTCCGCCATTCTCGGGAGCGATTTTCAGTCTCGCTCCCCTTTTGGACGGCAACTGGCGCGCCGCTGTGACCTGGGGGGCTGTGATTGAGACGCGGGATTCTGCGATTGGATCGCAGAATCCCGCAAAGCAATCACGCGTTTCCGCAGGTCAGGCTGGCAATTGTGTGCTGTCAGGGCGAGCGGTTGGGCGCTAGATTCGTGGATGTAACGGCGCACACCGTCGACTTCCGGATTCAACTCCGTACGGGCCACGGACGTCCAGGACCGTCCTGGGGTTCATGTCTGGAAGGCAAGGGTGTGATGGGGAGTTCGGAGAGCGGCATTCCGCGGAATCGAAGCGGGGTGCCGAATTGGGTGAAGACAGCGGTGAAGGTGGTCGTGTCTGCAGTGATCGGCAGCTTCGTGCGTGAGGGGATGGACGATCTCCTCACGCCGTTTACCGAGGGGGAGAGGGAGTAGTTGCGACGGCGGATCGTCTTCGGCCCTCGTCAGCGTGTGACCTAGGTGAGGGTGGTCGGGGGAATGGC